>NZ_JBKFBI010000150.1:0-14451 GCF_053346095.1 Methylobacterium sp. A52T
GGGGGGGCGGCGGGCGGCGCGCGGCGCATGGGGGCTCCCGGTGAGGCCGGCGCGTCCGGCCCGGCCTCACCGCGATAGCCGATCCGGGGCCGGGCCGGCAAAGGATCCGCGGGCCCTGACGCCGCACCGGGAAACCCGCTATGCCGGCGGTCGCCGAGTCCCCGCGGAACGCCCGCCGGAATGCCGCGATGACGCCCACTCCCACGCCCACTCCCACGCCCACGCTCACCCCCGACATCGCCGCGCGCTTCGCCGCCGTCGCCCTCGGCCATGTCGGCCGCGAGTATCCGAACAAGCCGGGCCACGTCCTGGCCGGGCCGGCGGATGCCCGCACCCCCGCGGCCCTGCACCCGGCCTTCCACGGCAGCTACGACTGGCATTCCTGCGTCCACGGCACGTGGCTGCTGGCGCGCGTGCTGCGGCTGTTCCCGGACGGCCCGCAGGCCCCGGCCATCCGCGCCCGGCTCGACGCGCAGCTGACTCCCGCGACGGTGGCGGGGGAATGCGCCTACTTCGCCGCCCCGACCGCCCGGGGCTTCGAGCGGCCCTACGGCTGGGGCTGGCTCCTGAAGCTCGCCGACGAACTCGCCGCGCTCCCCGAGCGCCGCTGGTCCGAGGCCCTGGCGCCGCTGGCCGCGGTGATCGTCCGGCGCTTCGCGGAGTTCCTGCCGGTAGCGTCCTACCCGGTGCGGGTCGGGACCCATTTCAACACCGCCTTCGCGCTGCGCCTGGCGGCCGATTACGCGGAGGGCGCGGGGGATGCCGGGCTGACCGACCTGCTGCGCGACACCGCCGTCGGCTGGTACGGGGACGACGCGGATTGCCCGGCCTGGGGCGAGCCCGGCGGCGACGACTTCCTCTCCTCGGCGCTGATCGAGGCGGAGTGCATGCGCCGGCTGCTGCCGCCCGCCCGCTTCGCGCCCTGGTTCGACCGGTTCCTGCCCGGTCTCGCGGCGTCCCGGCCCGCGACCCTGTTCCGCCCCGCGGGCGTGACCGACCGCTCCGACGGGAAGATCGCCCATCTCGACGGGCTGAACCTCAGCCGCGCGTGGTGCTTCCGCGCGCTCGCCGCGTCCCTCGGCCCGGACGATCCCCGCCGGCCGCCGCTCCGCGCGGCCGCGGAGGCGCACCTCGCGGCCGGGCTCCCGCACGTCACCGGCGACTACATGGGCGAGCACTGGCTCGCGACCTTCGCGCTGCTGGCCCTCGAGGCCGGTGCCGAGATCGGTACCGAGACCGGTGCAGACACCGGTGCTCTGGGCGAGACCCAGGACGGCGGGAAGTAACTCTGAGAGATTCTTGAGAGCTGTCCGTCGCGGGCCACGTCGAAGATTGCCCGACGACCGACCGACGACAACAAAAAAAGGACCGCCCTCAGGAGAACGGTCCGGAAGTCTAGGGAGGAAACGCCCACGAGGGGCTGCAAGACAGCGACGCCGTCGCTGTCTTGCCTCCCGTCAACCCGACAGGGACGGCCTTGTTCCTGGCTCCGGCCCGCCGCGCGGCAGGGCCAGCCCGCCCGGGACCGCCGTGAGGCCGGCGGGGCGGCGCGGCTCGCCGGGGCCGAACTCGGCGCGGTAGGTCCGCTCCAACGTCATGAGCCCCCGCAGGGGCCCCTCGGCCAGATCGAGGAGCCGCGCGTCGCGCCAGCGCAGGGTGCGGCCGAGGCGGCGCCGGAACCAGCGCCCGCGCTCCTCCTCGACGAGCAGGACCAGCTTGCCGGTCCAGGTCCGGCGGAACCAGAAACGTCCGGTCAGCGGCATGGCGGTCGAAGCCCCGGTGGTGGATCGGGATAGACTACATCCGGATCACGTCCGCGGGAACATTGCCGGATGATCTGCCGATGAATTCTGGCGAAGACTGTTAATCGGAAGCGGGGTCTGGCCGTGCGCGGGCGTCCGGCTGCCCGCCCCGCCGCGCCGCCTCGGAGAGGACCTGGGCGAGCTGCTCGGCCGAGTAGGGCTTGCGCAGGAGGGCGAAACCGTGGGCGTCGTCCTCGGCCAGGACGTGGCTGTAGCCCGAGGTCAGCACCACCGGCAGGTCGGGGCGGCGGGTCCGGAGCTGCCGGGCGAGGGCGAATCCGCCCATCCCCGGCATGACCACGTCGGAGAAGACCGCGTCGAACCGGTCCGGCGCCCGGTCGAGTTCGGCCAGCGCCTCCTCGGCGGATTTCGCCCAGACCGGCGCGTGGCCCAGATCCTCCAGGATCTGGGTGCAGAAGCGCCCGACCCCGAGATTGTCCTCCACGACGAGGATGCACAGGCCCCGCCGCGGCTCCGCCTCGGGGCGGGCCTCGCGGTCGGCCTCGGACGCCGCGGCGGGCGCGGCGACCTGCGGCAGGTAGAGCGAGAAGGTCGTGCCGCGGCCGAGCGCGCTCGCCACGTCGATGTCGCCGCCCGACTGCTTGGCGAAGCCGATGACCTGGCTGAGGCCGAGGCCGGTGCCCTTGCCGACCTCCTTGGTGGTGAAGAACGGCTCGAAGATCCGTCCCAGATCCGCGTCCGGGATGCCGGCACCGGTATCGGAGACCCGCACGGCCACGAACGGTCCCTTCGCGCCGGCATGCCCGCGGATCGGCGGCATCGGGCTATCGCCCTCCAGCCGCAGGGTCAGGCTGCCTTCCCCGTCCATGGCGTCGCGGGCGTTGACCGCCATGTTGATCAGCGCGGTCTCGAACTGGCTCTGATCGGCGCGCACGTAGCGGGGCGTCGCCGGCAGGTCGATGGCCACGCGGATGCGCGCGCCGGTGACCGAATCGAGCATGTCGGCGATGCTGCGCAGGCGCGCGCCGATGTCGAACACCTGGGGTTTCAGAGCTTGGCGCCGGGCGAAGGCGAGGAGCTGGCCGGTGAGCCTGGCCGCCCGGTCGACGGTGTCGGAGACGGCGTCGAGGTAGCGGCGCCGGCGCGCCTCGGCCAGGTCCGGCCGGCGCAGGAACTCCACGGACGACCGGATGATGGTCAGGAGGTTGTTGAAGTCGTGCGCCACCCCGCCGGTGAGCTGGCCGATGGCCTCGAGCTTCTGCGACTGGCGCAGCGCCTCCTCGGCCTGGCGCTGCTCGGTGATGTCGCGCCCGAAGCCGTAGAACAGCCCGTCCTCCGGCACGACGGTCCAGAGCACCCGCCGCCGGTCGCCGGCGCGGGTCAGGCAGGACAGTTCGACATCCTCGACGCGGTCCTCCGCGCAGAGGGGCCGCAGCGCCGCCTGCGCGGCCGCGCGCTCCGGGGCCGCCACGAAGTCGAGGGCGGCCCGGCCCAGGGTGTCGGCCTCCGACCAGCCGAGCGCCCGGCTCCAGGACGGGTTCACCGACTGGACCTGCCCGTCCCGGTCCGCGACGAGCTTCAGCACCGGCGACAGCGTCCAGACCCGGTCGCGGTCGCGGGTCTGGGCGGCGACCTGCGCCTCCAGGTGCTCCGCCCGGGACCGGAGCAGGACCTCGTTCCGCTTCCGCTCGGAGACGTCGTGGGCGAAGACGTAGAACCCGTCGACGCGTCCGTCCGGACCGCGGCGCGGGAGGTAGCGGGTATCGGCGATCCGGGCCTGCCCGTCCGGGAACGTCCAGGCCCATTCCTCGCGGACCTCCTGGCCGGCGAGCGCCCGCTCGATGCCGGCGCGCCGCGCCTCGAACGCGCCGGGGCCGAGGAGGTCATGGACGCTCCGCCCGACGACGGCCTCGGGCGCCTGGCCGGTCCAGGTCTCGTAGGCGGCGTTCGCGAACCGGTAGGTCAGGTCGCGGTCGATGAAGGCGATCAGGACGGGCATCGCGTCCGCGACCAGCCGGAGCTCCGCCTCGCGGGCCCGGAGGGCGATCTCGCTCCGGCGGCGCTCGGTGATGTCGTTGAACAGGATCGCGACGCGGTTCAGCGCCGGCCCGTCGACCCGGTAGGCGTGCACGTCGTACCAGCGGCCCAGCGCCGCGGCGGCCTGCTCGAACCGGACCGGCTCGCCCGTCAGGGCGACCCGGCCGTAGACGTCGAACCAGTGCTGCTCGTGGTCCGGGGCGAGGTCCCGCATGCGGCGGCCCACCGCATCCCGCAGGCCGGTCTGCCGCTCGAAAGCGGGATTGACCTCCAGGAAGCGGTAATCCACCGCCCGGTCGCCGCCGGCGAAGTCCACCTCGATGAGGCAGAAGCCGGCATCGATGAACGCGAAGAGCGAGCGGTAGCGCTCCTCGTTCCGGCGCAGGGCCGCCTCGGCGTTCCGGGATTCCAGCTGCGTCATCACCGTCCGGGCGAGCGCCTTCAGGATGAAGCGCTGCTGGTCGGTCAGCGTGCGCGGGACGCGGTCGAGGACGCAGAGCGTCCCGATGGCCCAGCCGTCCGGCGTCACCAGGGGCACGCCGGCGTAGAAGCGCAGGTGCGGCGCGCCGGTCACGAGCGGGTTGGCGGCGCTCTCCGGCTCCGCGGCCAGGTCGGGCAGCACGTGGATGCCGTCCGCGCCCATGGCCTCGGTGCAGAACCCGAGATCGAGCGCCATCGTCCGCGCGGCGTGGCCGAACGCGGCCTTGATCCACTGCCGGTCGGCGTCGACGAAGTTGATGTGGGCCATCGGCGTGCCGCAGGCCTGGGCGGCCATCTCGGCGATCTCGTCGAACGCGCGCTCGGGCGGCGTGTCGAGGATCGCGTAGGCGCGCAAGGCGGCGAGCCGCTGGGGATGCTGGGGCTCGAAACCCGACGGTCGGGATACTGTCTCGTTCGTCGACACGGAGCCGTCATAGCCCACGCTCCCGCTTCTCCCTAGTGAAACTCTGCATCGCGCGTCCGGCGGCGGGACCAGGGCAAGCATTCCGCGATCGTTCAAGACTAGACATTTCCGCCGGATCGTCGGCGGGGGTACGATTTCTGGTGCGCCGCTCAAGTCTTGCTGGTCCGACCGACCGGGCTTCGGGCGCCCGCCGGAATCTCTTCCAGCGCCGCCCGTCGCGGGCCGCCCGAAGAGCTCGGGCAGCCGCCGCGCGGCGGCTGTGGATCGGATCGCCGCGGCCGGGAGCCCGCGGGGCCGGTGCGGCGTTGCCGGCTCACGGGGGATGGATTCGGATCAGGCATGGCCAAGCGCAGGACGAAGGCGGGCGCCCGGCAGGGGCAGGAGGACGCGCCGCTGATGCCCACCGGCGCCCTGGCGGTGGCGCTCCTGGCCTTCGCCGAGGGGCCCGGGCCGGTGGTGCACGTCGCCCGGGACGCCCGCCGCCTCGAGGACCTCGCCGCGACCCTGCGGGCGCTCGATCCCGACGCGCGGGTCGCGGTCTATCCCGAGTGGGACTGCCTGCCCTTCGACCACGCCTCGCCGTCGCGGGCCACGATGGGCGCCCGGGCCGCGGTGATGCGCTGGCTGACCGACCGGGACGCGCTGCCGGACTTCGTGCTGACGACCGCCCCTGCCCTCGTGCAGCGCGTGCCGCCGCCGGAGACCTGGGCCTCGGCCCGCGTGACCCTCCGGGTCGGCGACCCCCTCGACGTCGCGGCCGCGACCGCCGACCTCAAGCGCCTCGGCTACATCCTCGACGAGCGGGTCGACGAGCCCGGCGAGATCGCGATCCGCGGGCGCACCGTGGAGGTGTTCCCCGCCGCCGCGCCGCGGCCCTGCCGGATCGAGCACGCGGCGGGCCGCGTCACCGCGATCCGCTCCTACGACCCGATCTCGCAGCGCTCCGTGGCGGAGGCCGACGAACTCGTCATCGACCCGGCCACCGAGATCGTCCTGGAGCCCGGCTCCGGCCAGAGCTTCGAGCCGTTCACCGGCCAGGAGCACCGCCTGGACCGCTACTACCCGCGCCTCGTCACGCTCCTCGACTACGTGCCCGAGGCGCGTCTCGCGGTCGAGGACGGCACGCAGGCCCGGATCGACGCCTTCTTCGAGCAGATGGACGAGGCCCGGGGCCGGCTGAAGACCCGCGACGCGCCGGCGGGGCCGGGCACCGGCCTCTACCTGACGCCGGAGGCGTGGCGCGCCGTCGTGGCGGATCGCGGCCGGCTCGCCGCCACCGAGGCGGCCGGAGAACCCCGCGCCATGCCGCGCTTAGCCGGGGAGCGCCGGCCCGGCACGGCCTTCGCCAAGGTCCTGCGCGCCCGCCTGAAGGCCGGCGACGTCGTCGTTCTCGCCGGCTCGGTCCGGCCGCTCCGGCGCCTCGTGCGCCAGGCGGGCAAGATCGCCGAGCGCCCGATCCGCCTGATCGACGCCTGGGCCGACGTCGCCGAGGCGGCGCCCGGCGACGTCCTCGCCCTGGAGGCCCCGCTGGCGGCCGGCTTCCGGGTGCCCGAGCAGGGCGCCACCGTGATCGCGGCCGCCGACCTGTTCGGCCCGGAGGCCGCCGTGACCGGGGCCGCCCGGGCGATCCTGCCGATGGGCGAGGTCGACCTGCGCCCCGGCGACGTGGCGGTCGACCGGGACCACGGCCTGTGCGTGTTCGAGGGGCTTGAGCCGGTCTCCGCGCCGGGTGCCGCGCGGGACGGGGAGCCCACCGAGGCCCTGCGCCTGCGCTTCGCCGGCGACGCGATCCTGATGGTGCCGGTCACACAGGCCGACCGGATCTGGCGCTACGGGTCGGAGCCCGACGCCGTCACCCTGGACAAGCTCGACGGCGGCACGTGGCCCCGGCGCCGCCTGGAAGCCGAGGCCACCATGGCGCGGACCGCCCGCCTGATGCTGGAGGCCGCCCGGGCCCGCCGGGAGACCGAGGCGCCGGTCCTGGCGCCGCCGGCCCGCGAGATGGAGCGGTTCGCCGCCGGATTCGGCTTCGCGCCGACCCCCGACCAGGCGGCGGCGGTCGACGCGCTGATGGCCGACCTCGCCTCCGGCCGGCCGATGGACCGCCTGGTTTGCGGCGATGTCGGCTTCGGCAAGACCGAGGTGGCGCTCCGGGCCCTCGCGGCCGCGATCTTCTCCGGCCGGCAGGCGGCGCTGATCGCCCCCACCACCGTGCTGGCGCGCCAGCACGCCGAGACGCTGCGCCGCCGCTTCGGCCGGTTCGGAATCGAGGTGGCGCAGCTCTCGCGCCTCGTGGCGCCGGCCGAGGCCAGGCGCGTCAAGGCGGGGCTCGCCGACGGCTCGATCCGGCTGGTGGTCGGCACCCACGCGCTCGCCGGCAGCGGGGTGGCGTTCGCGGATCTCGGCCTGACCGTGATCGACGAGGAGCAGCGCTTCGGCGCGAAGATGAAGGCCGACCTGCGCCGCCTCGCGGATGGCGGCCACGTGCTGACGCTCACCGCGACGCCGATCCCCCGCACCCTCCAGGCGGCGCTCGTCGGTCTCCAGAGCCTCAGCGTGCTGGCCACGCCGCCGGCCCTGCGCCAGCCGGTCCGGACCGTGGTGGCGCCCTTCGACGCCGAGGCGGTCCGCGAGGCCCTCGTCCGCGAGCACCGCCGGGGCGGCCAGAGCTTCGTGGTCTGCCCGCGGATCGAGGATATCGGCCCCATGGCCGAGCGCCTGCGCGCCCTCGTGCCGGGCCTCGACATCCTGGTGGCGCACGGGGACCTGAAGCCCTCCGCCATGGACGAGGTCATGGTCCGATTCGCGGAGGGCGACGGCGACGTCCTGCTCGCCACCGCCATCGTGGAGAGCGGCCTCGACGTGCCGCGGGCCAACACCATGCTGGTCTGGGAGGCCGCCCGGTTCGGGCTGGCGCAGCTCCACCAGCTCCGGGGCCGCGTCGGCCGCGGCCAGCGCCGCGGCACCGTCCACCTGCTCAGCGACCCGGCGGCGCCCCCGCCGGCGGCGGCGCTGCAACGCCTGCGCGCTCTGGAGGCCCTGGACCGCCTCGGCGCCGGTTTCGCGGTCAGCGCCCGGGACCTCGACCTGCGCGGCGCCGGCGACCTCGTCGGCGAGGATCAGGCGGGGCACGCCAAGCTCGTCGGGCTCGGCCTCTACCAGCACCTGCTGCAGCTGGCGCTCACCGCCGCCAAGGGCGAGCGCGCCGAGGACTGGAGCCCCGAGATCGAGCTCGGCCTGCCGAGCCGGATCCCCGAGGACTACGTCCCGGAGCCCGAGATCCGCCTCAGCCTCTACACGCGCCTGCTGCGCCTGCGCGAGCCCGAGGCGATCGAGGCGCTCGCCGGCGAGGTCGAGGACCGGTTCGGCGCGGCCCCCGCGCCGGTGCTCGCGCTGTTCGACCTCGCGCGGCTGCGCGCGTCCTGCTGCGCGCTGGGCGTCGCCCGGCTCCGGGGCGGGCCGCAGGGCGTCGCGGCCGACCTGCGGCCCGACCGGCCGCTGACCGCGATGGCCGCCGAGGCGGGGATCGCGCTGCGCGACGGGCGGGTCGTGTGGAAGCGGCCCTGCCCGGATTCCGCCGCCTGCGCGGCGCTCGCGACCGACCTCCTGGAGCGGATCCGCGCCGCCCGGGAACGCGAGGCCTGAGCGCGAGGCCTAGAGTGCTAGTCGAGCGTGATGCCGATCTGCGGTTGATCTTGCATCGACCGCTTCAAACCGTCACAGGCTGTCGCGCCAACAACGCGAAGGGGAGTGTCCCATGCACGTGACGATCGAGCAGGCCGAGAAGGCGATCGCGGCCGCCCGCGCCAAGGCCGTGGAGCTCGGCACCCAGATGTGCATCGCGGTGGTCGATTCCGGCGGGAACCTCAAGGCGTTCCACCGCATGGACGATGCCTGGGTCGGGTCGATCGACATCGCCCAGAAGAAGGCCAAGACCTCGGTGTTCTTCGGCATGATGACCGGCCAGATCGGCCAGTTGTCGCAGCCGGGCGGGCCGCTCTACGGGATCGAGCACTCCAACGACGGGCTGATCACCTTCCCGGGCGGGATCCCGATCGTCGACGCCGACGGCGTCATGTCGGGCGCCATCGGGGTCAGCGGCTCGACGGTGGAGAACGACCACACCGTCGCGGAGGCCGGCGCCAAGGCCATCGGCCGGACCGAGCTGCCGGCCCATCCCTGGCGGACCTGAGCCGCCGGGCCTCCTGTGGGGGCGCGCGTCAGGGGTCGCGCCGCGCCAGCGCGCGGCCGATCCCGTGGAGCAGCATCCCCGAGACCGAGCGGAGATAGGGGTCGCCGTGGCGCTCCAGCGCCGCGTGGATCTGGATGCCGTGGTCGGCCGCGGCGTTCAGGTCCGCCCCGTCGGCGGTGCCGTGCGCGACGCCGTTCATGGGACCGTTCACGGCTCCGTTCATGGCCCCGGACTGGATCCCGTGCCGGTGGAGGTCCGTGACGTCGATGTAGGCGCCGCGCCCGCGCAGCAGGCCGTCCGAATTGGGCGTCAGGCAGCCGCGGTTGAGGATCCAGCGGATCTCGCCCGTCCCGGTCACGACGCGGAACTCGAGGGAGACCGGGCCGCCGGTCTGGCGGACGTGGCGGATCCGGCCGAACACCCAGTCCCGGTCGGCCGGGTGGATCCGGCCCAGGGCCGCGTCCAGCGGCAGCGGCGTCCCGGCGAGCCCCGGATCCCCCGCCATCAGCGAGGCCGCGCCCGAATCCAGCATCGAACGGCCGGCCCGGACGTCCGTGTCCCAGACCCCGACGAAGCCGGCGGCCTGCAGAGCAGAGGCTGTCGTGGAAGCCAGCACCATGGAATCCCCTCCGAACTGGCTACAATCGACGATTGTACGATGGCGGACAGACTGATCCGCAACACATGCTGTCCGCGAGCCCGAAGTCCAGTATCGGCTGCGCGAACGGCTTTTGACACGGCGTCGCGGCCCCCCGCCACCGGGTTGCATTGCGGATGATCAAGACTTCGGTTCCGGGCAATCCCGTTCTCGACAATGCAGGGCCGCTCCGGCGCGGCGCAAAGACCGGATTCACACCGCCGCCGCGCGGACAGTTCGATCACAAATGATCGGTAGACGCCGCGATCCGGCGGGAATCCGCACTTCGGCCCGTGGATCGCTCCGCCATCGGGCGCCGTCGGGCGCCGCCGGCCCGGGAAGCCCGTGGCTGGCGCCGGTCCCGCCCTGGTGCGGGTTGCCGCTGCGCCGTAACCTGCATCTTCCGGTAGGCATCCCGCCGGGAGGCCAGCAGCAGAGACGCCATGGACCGCACGGTGAACCGCACCAACCTCCCGCTCTCGCGGGAGCGGCTCTGGGACAGCCTGATGGAGCTCGCCCGGATCGGCGCGCTGCCCAACGGCGGCAACGACCGGCAGGCCCTGACCGACCGCGACGCCGAGGGGCGCGCCCTGTTCCGGCGCTGGGGCGAGGCGGCGGGGCTGACGCTCACCGTGGACCGGGTCGGCACCATGGTCTTCCACCGGCCCGGGCGCGATCCGGGCCGGAAGCCGGTCGCCGTCGGCAGCCACCTCGACACCCAGCCCACCGGGGGCAAGTTCGACGGGCCGCTGGGCGTCCTCGCCGGGCTGGAGATCATGCGCGCCCTGCACGAGGCCGGGATCGAGACCGAGGCGCCGCTCCTGCTGATCAACTGGTGCAACGAGGAGGGCGCGCGCTTCGCGCCGCCGATGAGCGGCAGCGGCGTCGCCATGGGCATCGTCCCGGAGGCCGACATCCTGGCGACCCGGGACCTCGCGGGCCACGCCTTCGGCGACGAGCTGCGGCGCATCGGCTGGCAGGGGACGGCGGACCCGGCCGCCCTGCGGGAGATCGGCGCCTATTTCGAGCTCCACATCGAGCAGGGCAAGCGCCTGGAGGAGGCCGGCCTCACAATCGGGGTGGTCGACCGGGCCCTCGCCCAGATCTGGTACGAGATCACCGTGCTGGGCGAGGAGGCCCATGCCGGCAGCCCCATGGCGGGCCGGCGCGACGCGATGATGGCCGCGGCGGCGCTGATCGCGTCGCTCGAGGGCATCGCGGAGGCGGCGGTCGGCGCGGGCGGGGAGCGCGGCCGCGCCACCGTCGGCGTGCTGCGGGCGGAGCCGGCGAGCCGCAACATCACGCCCGGCCGGGTCTGGTTCAGCCTCGACACCCGCCACGGCGACACCGCGCAGCTGGAGGCGATGGGCGCGCGGATCCGGGCCCGGGCCGACGCCCTGGCGGCGGAGCGCGGCGTCACCGTCCAGGTCGCGGAGTTCTGGCGCGCGCCCCCGACCCCGTTCGACCCGGTCCTGGTGGACCGCGTCCAGGCGGCGGCCGAGGCGCGGGGCCATGCCTGGACGCGGATGCCGACCGCGATCTACCACGACGCCGTCTACTGCGCCCGCGCGGTGCCGGCGGCCCTGGTGTTCTGCCCCTGCCACGGCGGGATCAGCCACAACGAGGCCGAGAGCATCACGCCGGCCTGGGCCGGGGCCGGCCTGGAGGTTCTGGCCGACGCCGTGCTGGCGACGGCGGGCCTCGCCGGCCCCCGGACCGGGCCGGAATGAGCTGCGCCGCCGGCCGCGCACGAACGGAGACCGGGTTCCCGCATGTCCGACGACAACGTCATCCGCCCCGCCTTCGGCGTCCCCCGCAACCCGGCGCCGGAGCCCGATCCGGCCCAGGCGCCCCTGCGCGTCTTCGGCACGGGGGCCGGCCACCGGGTCGGCCTGATCCACGACCCGTCGGCGGTCGAGGGCGACGTCATCCGCGTCGTGGTCGGGCCCGAGGACGAGCCGGGGGTCGAGACCGTGGCGCTGCTCCCGGCCGACGCGGAGGCCGAGGCCGAGCGGATCGGCTTCGCCATCCTGCGGGCGCTGGAGGTGGTCGAGGGCGCGGTCTGAGCCGCGCGCCGGATCCGCCGGCTGAACCGCCGGCTGAACCACCTCTGCGCCGCGGTCTGGACCGCGGAGCGGGCGGTGCGCGTTCTCGGAGAGCGGGAGCGGCCGGCGCGAACGGTCGCCGGATCGCCGGGAGGGACGGATGACGGGCGCTCGGATCAGCAGCACGGAGATCGCCATCCCCGCGCGGGCCGGACTGGTCTGGTCCGTGCTGACGGACCTCGATTCCTACCCGGCCTGGAACCCGTACATCCGCAAGGCGGAGGGCCGCCTGCGCGAGGGCGCGCGCTGGCGCCTGGAGCGGACCCTGAACGGCCGCGCCTACCGGGCGCGCCAGGTGACGGTGACCTGCTGGGAGCCCGGCCGGCGGCTCACGTGGCGCGGCGGCATCCCGACGCCGCCCCTGCTCATCGGCGAGCACGAGGTCCGGATCACCGAGACCGCCGACGGCGTCCGCCTCGTCCAGGCCGAGACCGTCGCGGGCCTGCTCGCCCCCGGCCTGTTCCCGTGGCTGCGGACGCGCATGCAGGCCCGGTTCGCCGCGATGAACGAGGCCCTGCGCGAGGAGGTCGCGCGCCGGCTGGCCGAGAGCGCCTGACGGCCGTTCCCGGCCTTTCCGGACCGCTCCGGGCCGACGCGGTCAGGCGACCGGCTTCGGCTTGACGATCGGCGAGCGGGTCAGGCTCTCGATCGCGCGCCCCGGCCGCCCGGCCTTGCGGGCGATCTCCTCCTCCTGCTCGGCGATGAGCTGCCGGGCGGGCTCGTCGCCGTCGAGGCCGCCGAGGATCTCGGCCGGCACGCGCCGGTTCGAGGCCCGGGACCCGTCCGCGAAGACGATATCGAACAGAACGGAGCCCCGCTCCTGCGGTCTCGACTTGATGCGCTTGGCCATAGGTGCTGATACGCCGCCGGAATCGGTCGCGGCAAGGCGCGGTGCCGGGCGGGGTGCGCGGCGCGCACGGCCGGGCCCGCGCGCCGCGCCGCTCCCGCCGCGATCCCTCCGCCGCCCGCACGACAGGGCGCCGGCAAACGAGGACGCGCGCGTGATACCCTGGGTTCATCTCGATACCGGATCCGTGCCCGGCGGCGGCACCGACCTGCGCCTGATGCGGCGCGGCGACGAGTTCGCCATCATGGCCGACACGATCGAGCTGATGAACAACCGGCGCAGCGGCTCGGAGGTGGCGCTCGCGGCGATGACCTGCGCGCGGCTCCAGGACCGGCCCCGCGCCCGGGTCCTGATCGGCGGCCTCGGCATGGGCTTCACCCTGCGGGCGGCGCTCGAGGGCCTCGGGCCGCAGGCGCAGGTGGTGGTCGCCGAGCTGGTGCCCGCCGTGGTCGCCTGGGCCCGGGGGCCGCTCGCCCACGTCTTCGCCGGCTGCCTGGACGATCCGCGGGTCGACCTGCAGGAGGCCGACGTCAACCGCCTGATCCAGGCCGGACCGGAGCGCTACGACGCGATCCTGCTCGACGTCGACAACGGCCCGGAGGGGCTGATGCGCAAGGCGAACGACCGGCTCTACGACAATTGGGGGCTGAAGCGCGCCCGCTGGGCCCTGCGGCCGGGCGGCATCCTGGGCGTCTGGTCGGGCGCCCCGGACCGGAAGTTCAAGAGCCGCCTGCAGCGCTCCGGCTTCGCGGTCGACGAGCAGCGCGTCCACGCGAGCGGCCGGGGCAGCGGCCCGAAGCACGTGGTCTGGCTCGGGACCCGGACCGAGGGCCAGGTCGAGGGCCCGGGTCAGAGCGACGGGAGGCCGAGCGACGACCGGGCGGCGGGCGGCCCGAGACCGCGCGGACCGGCCCAGGGCCGGCGCCGGCCGGGGCGCTAGGGCGGCTCCCGCGCGGGCTGCGACGGTCCGGAGGACGGGGCTGCCGCGCACGGTCGCACCCCCTGTCCCGGCGCGGGACGCCTCCGCACATTCCCGGCATGGGTGCGACGGGCGGGCATCTCTACACGGTCGAGGTCAGGCCGAGCCGGCATGATCCCGGCCGCTTCACCTGGGCGATCCGCGACCGCGGAAAGCTGGTCCGGGGATCGTACCGCCCGCACACCTCCGAGCACGCGGCGCGCGCCGTCGCGGAAGCCGAGGTCGAGCGCCTGATCGGCCAGGACGGCCGGGTCGGAGGCTAGACCCGCCGCGCGGGACGCGATTTCAGGTCCGTCCGAAGGGGATCGCGTCCCGCGATCCCGGCCCGCTCGTGGACCGACCGCACACCTATGCGACACTCGCATGGGTGTGCGGACGGGCCCGGGTACATATGCATGCCTCCGCGGCGCCCGATCCATTGCATGCCGCAATGCGGTATCCTATCTTTGCACTGCGGGATGGCGATGGCGTCGCGATCCCGCTGCCCTTCTTGGGCGTTTCCTCCCTAGACTTCGGGCCGCTCCTTCGGGAGTGGCCTTTTTTCTTTCCGCCGGCCGACCCGCCGCGCGGGCGGCGCGCCGACGTTTCGACCGCGCGGAACCCGGAGCTTGGCGGTACGTTTTTCCGCCATGGAACACTATCGCTCCACACTCGGGACCACTGCCGTTGCCGTATTCGGGCTGGTGGCGGCCGCGCATATTCTGCATCCGGGCAATTACGAGGTGCAGACGCGTCCCGCGCGTCCTGCCGTGACGGACGCCGCGCCGGTCTCGAAGCCGGCCGCCGCACCGGTCACGCGGAGCGCCTGGGTCGACCCGCCGGCCAAGCTCGCCGCGCCGGAGACCACGGGCGCCCTGGCGGCCGTCCCGGCGCCGCGGGTCGCGGCGGCGGTCCCGGACACCGCGATGCCGGCCGCCCCGCTCCCCGCCGAGATGGCGCGCCCGGCCGGGCCGCCGCGCAGGACCGCGGCGCACCGCGCGAAGGGGA
>NZ_JBKFBI010000151.1:0-14352 GCF_053346095.1 Methylobacterium sp. A52T
GAGCGAGGCGCGGGTCCCCTCTCCCGCACGGGAGAGGGACAGGGTGAGGGATGCGACTGATCCGGAAGGACCTGATCCCTCACCCCAACCCTCTCCCGCACGGGAGAGGGGGCCTGGCGCGGCTATCTCAACCGGAGTCATCGTCCTTCCAAATCGTCGCGACACGATCGGGAACGGCCCTGGCGCCGCCTACGCCTCAGGCTCGGCCTCCGGCCCGTCCGAGCGCGCCCCGCGGGCGACCTCGCGCATCGCCGCGTCGGGGAGCGGCCGCTGGAGCCGGAGCGCCTCCGCGGTCGGCGCCTCCAGCCACGTCGCCCACTCCTCCGGCTTCGTGAGCAGGACCGGCATGGCCTTGGGATGGACCGGCCCGACGACGCCGTTCGCTTCCGTGGTCAGGAAGGCGAAGAGCCGGTGCTCCTCGGCGACCCGGTCGGGGTTCTCGCGCTTCGTGCCGCGCACGCCGGTCCAGGGCCGCCAGATCCCCGCGAACGCGAAGAGCGGCCGGTCCTCGTCGAGGGCGAACCAGACCGGCGTCTTGCGCGGCTTGGTGTCGGCGTACTCGCTGAAGGCGGTGACCGGCACGAGGCAGCGGTGGGCGACGCCGAGCCAGGGCCGCCAGTGCGGGCTCGCGGCGTTGCGCACGTTGGTGATCGGGTGCTCGCCGAACGCCTTCGGCCCCGGCATGCCCCAGCGCATCATCGCGAGGTCGCGGCCGGCCGCGCCGTTCAGGACCACCGGCGCCAGCTGGTCGGGAAAGATAGCCGGCAACAGCGGGAGGTTTCCGGTGCGATCCTCCGCGATCTCGAAGGCCCGGCGCAGGTCCGCGGGGCCGGTCCGCAGGCTGTAGAGATTGCACATGGACACCCCGCGTGGTCGGTGAGCGCATTGCCGGCTCTACACGCTTTCGGGACGCCGTGCCCAGCGCGGCGGAGAGGGCGCGTCCCGGCCGATCGTCGACCGGGACGCCGCCGCCTCAGTTCAGGTGGAACACCACCTTCACGCAGCCGTCCTTCTTGTCGCGGAAGGCCTTGTAGAGGTCCGGCCCCTCCGCGAGGTCCTGCGAGCGGTGGGTGATCAGGGAGGTCGTGTCGATCTTGCCCTCCTGGATCAGCTTGGTCAGCGGCTCGAGGTAGCGCTTCACGTGGGTCTGGCCGCTCTTGAGGGTCAGGCCCTTCTGGACGATCGAGCCCATGTTGACCGGGATCGGACCGCCGTAGACGCCCGGCACCGAGACGATCCCGCAGGGGCGGACCGCCTTGATGGCCTCGGCCAGCGCGTAGGGGCGTTCGGTGGCGGTGAGCTTCTCCTGCACGGTCGACAGCATGCCGGTGAGGCCGCCGTGGCCGGCGCTCGCCTCCATGCCGACGCAGTCGATCACGCCGTCGGCGCCCTGGCCCTTGGTGATCTCCTTGATCCGCTCGAACACGTCCTCGTTCATGAAGTCGATGACGTCGGTGGCGCCGGCCTTCTCGGCGAGGGCGATCCGCTCGGGCACGGTCTCGATGGCGATGATCCGCTCGGCCCCCATGATCTTCGCGGACTGGATCGCGAAGATGCCGACCGGGCCGGTGCCCCAGACCGCGATCGTCTCGCCGCCCCGGATCTCGCAGTGCTCGGCGCCCTGCCAGCCGGTCGGCAGGATGTCGGTGAGGAACAGGACCGATTCGTCGTCCATGCCGTCCGGCACCTTCATGGGCGCGACGTCCGCCATGGGCACGCGCACGTACTCGGCCTGGCCGCCCGCGTAGCCGCCGGTGAGGTGCGAGTAGCCGAACAGGCCGGCCGTCGTGTAGCCGAACTGCGCGGCCGCCATCTCGGCGTTGCGGTTCGAGCGCTCGCACACAGAAAAATTGCCGAGCTTGCACTGCCGGCAGGAGCCGCAATTGATGTTGAAGGGCACGACGATCCGGTCGCCCTTCTTGAACTTGGTGAAGCCCTGTCCGACCTCGACGACCTCGCCCATGAATTCGTGGCCGAGGACGTCGCCGCTCTTCATGGTCGGCATCAGGCCGTCCATCAGGTGCAGGTCCGAGCCGCAGATCGCGCAGCTCGTGACCTTGATGATGACGTCGCGGGAATCCTCGATGACCGGATCCGGGACCGTGTCGCAGCGGATGTCGTTGCGGCCGTGCCAGCACAGTGCCTTCATGGCGTCGTCTCTCCGGAAGCTCTCGGGATCGCGGCCGAGTCGGCCGTTGTCCCGTAAAGCCCGCCGCGGCACGGCCAAGTTCCGGCGCCGCGATCCGCCCGCCACGGGCGAAGGGGTTTACAAATGTTTCACGTGAAACAGCCCCGTTCACCGGCGCTTTACGACTCGCGCCGGCCCGGTCCGGATCAGGCGATCCCGTCGATGCCGATGCCGAGCTGCTCGGGCCCCCGGAGCGACGCGCCCGGCCGGTAGGGCGGTGGATCGACCGCGAGCCGCGGGGCGACGAGGCGGCGGCTCAGCGCCACCAGAGCGATCTCGGCCTCGAGCCGCGCCAGCGGCGCGCCGACGCAGTAGTGCAGGCCGCCGCCGAAGCCGAAATGCTCGATGTCGCCCCGGTCGGGATCGAAGCGGTCGGGCTCCGCGAACCGGTCGGGATCGCGGTTCGCGGCGGCGAACATCAGGATGACGGGCGCGCCTTTGGGGATCATCTCGCCGGCCACCGCGATCGCGCCGAGGGCCTTGCGGGTCCGAAAATGCACCGGCGGCTCGTAGCGCAGGACCTCCTCGATCAGCCGCGGCGCGCGCTCCGGATCGGCCCGGAGCCGCTCCAGCTCCTCGGGGTGCCGGAGCAGGGTCAGCATGGCGTTGGTGATGAGGTTCACGGTGGTCTCGTGGCCCGCGACCAGCAGCAGGACCGCCGTCGACAGGAGGTCGAAGTCGCTCATCTGCTTGCGACCGTCCGGACCGGGGGCGGCGAGGCCACTCAGCATGTCGTCGGCCGGGCGCCGCCGCTTCTCGCGGATGAGGTCGCGCATGTAGGCGGCGATCTCGTCGAAGGCGCCGACGATCTGGCGCCGGGTCGCGTCGTCGTGGCGCGCGTCCGGCTCGACGGCCGTGGCGAGCTGCGTCGCCCAGGCCTGGAACCGCGGCTCGTCCTCGCGCGGCACGCCGAGCAGCTCGCAGATCACCGTCACCGGCAGCGGGTAGGAGAGGTCGCTCACGAGACAGACCTCCCGCCGGTCCCGGCAGGCGTCGATCAGGCCGTCCACCTCCCGGGCGATCCGCGGCCGCAGCGCCTGTACCCGCGCGATCGAGAATTCCCGCATCACCAGGCTGCGCAGCCGGTCGTGGTCCGGCGGATCGCGGAAGATGAACGGGCGGTGCGTGGCGCTGATGCGGTTCTTGATCGGGTTGAGGATCAGGTCCTTGAGCGGGTTGCCGGTGCGGGGCCGCCGGGGCGGCGGCAGATCCTCGGAGCTGAGCCGCGGGTCGAACAGCAGGCTGCGGATCGCCGCGTGCGTGGAGACGACGTAGCTGCCGTCGCGCTGGCGGGAGACCGGCTGCTGCCGCATCCGTCGATAGAGCGGGTACGGGTCGGCCCGGTTGGCCGGATCCATCACGGCGGCGAACAGCGCGTCGTCAGACATGGACGGCCTCGGCGGAAGGCCGCGCCGGGGCGGCTCGGTGCGGCGGCGGGAAGCCCGGGACGGCCATCTCGACGCGCGGCCGGTCGGTGGCGTCGGTGATCGGCGGGAACGGGTCGCCGGCCGTGATCGCCTCCGCGTAGGCCGGCAGCCAGCGGGCCTGATCGAACGAGACGGCCGCGATGCTGCGCCCGGCGCGGCCGTACACGGCGAGGAAGCGCCGGGAGGCCCGCGAACCCTGCACCACCGCCACGGAATCGGCGCCGTCGGGGAGGCCGACCAGCTTGATGTTGATCCCGAACTGGCTCGACCAGAAGGCCGGCAGGTGGCCGTAGGGGCGCTGGTCGCCGGGGCCGGCCAGCATGTTGCGCGCGGCGTGGGCAGCCTGCTCGACAGCGTTGCCCCAGTGCTCCACGGCGATCAGGCGATTGCCGTAGAGCGGGATCGGCCACCGGGCGACGTCGCCCGCGGCGTAGATGTCCGGGCAGGGCACCCCGTCGGCGTCGAGGACCCGGCAGGCCGCGTCGCAGGTCACGCCGCCGGCATCCGCGCGCAGGCCCGCGCCCCGCAGCCAGCCCGTCGCCCGGGTCGCCCCCAGGGCGGCGATGACCAGGTTGGTCTCGATGGTGCTGCCGTCCGCCAGCCGGGCCCGGGCGACGTGCCCGGCCGCGTCGCCCTCGAACGCCCGCACCGTCGTGCCGGGGCGGAACGCGGCGCCGGATTCCCGCAGGCGCTCGGCGATCACGCCGCCGACGAAGGTCCCGAGACCCCGGGCCAGGGGCGCGGCGTTCGGGTCGACCAGGGTCACGGGCAGGCCGAGGTCGCGCAGGCAGGAGGCCGCCTCGCAGCCGATCAGCCCGCCGCCGACGATGAGCACCTGCCGCGGGCGCGCCAGCAGGGCATCCCGCAGGGCGGCCGCGTCGTCGCGCCCGCGCAGGGTGAAGATGCCGGCGAGGCCGCCGCCGGTCTCGGCCGGCCAGGGCCGGGCCTCGGCGCCGGTGGCGATGAGCAGGGCCTCATAGGCGAGCGCCGACCCGTCGGCGAGCCGGAGCGTGCGGGCCGCCCGGTCGAGGGCGACGGCCGGGCTCCCGAGGCGCCAGCGGGCGCGCAGATCCGCCAGTTCCGGCAGCCGGGTCGCGTCGGCGGCGAGCTCGCCGGCGAGCACGTGCTTCGACAGGGGCGGGCGGTCGTAGGGACGGTAGGGCTCGGCGCCGACCAGCGTGAGCGGCCCGTCGTAGCCGCCCCGGCGCAGCGCCTCGGCGCCGCGCAGGCCGGCGAGGGAGGCGCCGACCACGACGATGCCGGCGGGTTCGGGGGTCACGGCGCGTCTCCGTCGTCCGGGCCGGCCTGGAGGCTGATGGCGCGGACCGGGCAGGCCTGCACGGCCCGCTCGATGGCGCCGCGGCGGTCGGCCGGCGGCGCGGGATCGTAGAACAGGATCTCGTGGCCGCGGATCGCGAAGGCGTCCGGCGCGGCGTAGCAGCACTGGGCGTAGCCCTGGCAGCGGTTGAGATCCACGACGACCCGGAGCGCCGCGGTGTCGGAGGCTGGCATCACGCCGACCTCGCGAGCGGGCGCGCGGTCCCGGCATCGGCCCCGGCGCGCGCGAGATCGTCCAGAGCCGTCAGGATCGACGCCATGGCGTCCCGGGCCGCGAAGGCGTCCCGCAGCGCCCCGGCGCGCGCGCGGAATCCGGGCTCGCCGAGCACCCGCGCCACCGCGGCGCCGACGGCCTCGGAACTCGGCGCGTTCGTCCCGAGATTGACCCCGACGCCGGACCAGCCGATGCGCGCGTTCACCTCCGCCTTGTCCTCGGTCAGGCCGGCCGAGACGATCGGCACGCCGGCGGCGAGCGCCTGCGAGACGCTGCCGTAGCCGCCGTTGGTCACCAGCACGCTCACCCGCGGCAGCAATTCGCGGAACGGCAGGAAGCACGACACCCGGGCGTTGGCCGGGACCGGGACCTTCAGCGCGTCCACCGGGCGGCCGCCGGTGGTGGCCAGGACCAGCAGATCGTCCCGGTCGGCCAGGGCAGTCAGGGTCGGCTCGACCAGCTCGCCGAAATCCGCGTTGGCCAGCGTGCCCTGGGTGACCAGCACGACGGGCCGGCCCGCCGCGTTCGCCGCCCCCAGATCGGGCCACCAGTCGGGGAGCGGCGCGGGCGGCGTCGGCGGATCGAGCAGGCCGATGAAGCGCAGGCCCGGCGGCAGGGTGCCGTACTCGTACTCGAAGCCCGGCACGGTCGGCTGCAGGAACAGGTCCGGCAGGACCACGATCGAGTGGGGCAGGGACGCCGGCAGGGGCGGCAGGCCGAGCGCGGCGAGCTTCGCGTCCGTGTAGGTCCGCACCGGGTTGACGAAGGCCGCGTCCATGCCGGCCTTCAGGGTGGCGTAGCGGACGAGGTCGTCCCGGTCGCGGGCCGGCGGCAGGCCGAGGCCCACGGGCGCGTGGTCGGGCCGGTCGAGGAACAGGATGCTGACGTTGACGGTCACGATCGGTGGCCGCGGCGCGCTGTCGAGCAGCAGCGGGAGCGCGCCCAGGAACATGCTGCCGGCCAGGATCACGTCGGGCGCCTCGGCCGCGATCAGCGCCCGCAGGGCGGCGGCCTGGACCGGCATCGGATCCACGAACCGGCGCTCGAACTCGCGGCGGTAGCGCTCCGGGCCGGCCGGCAGCTCGGTCTCGCGGTACTCCGCCGCGTGGTTGTCGGCGTAGGGCGTGAAGCGCAGGCCCGCCGCCTCGACCTTCGGCCGGAAGGCCGGATCGGTGAGCACGAGGACGGCGTCCCCCCGGGCCGCCAATGTCCGACCGATGGCGAGGAGCGGGTTCACGTGGCCGGTGAGCGGCGTCGCGGCGATCAGGATCTTCATCACGGCCTCCTCGAGCGCCGCCGGTCGGGCCGGCGTCGCTCCTACTCGGGTGCCGGCGCCTTCACGCGCAAGTGCCCCGTGGCCCCCGGCGCGCCGGACTCGCAGGGTAAATCGCGGCCGGTCCAGCGCAGTTACACAACCGGAGGGTGCTTCGTGCGGCGGCGCACCATGGCATCCGGTTGAAGTCCGACGCAATATCGGAGTGTCGCAGGCCACAGCCATCGTGCGGCCTGCCGGATCTCGGCGCGTCCACCATTCGGATGACGCGTCACGGGCGCCCGACCGCGACGGCCGGTGGCGCCGTCAGTCGACCACGACGACCCGGTTCGGCAGCTCGTCGGGATCGCCCGGGCCCGCGGGGAGATGCTCCGCCAGGCAGGCCCCGACGCGCGCGACCGCCGCCGTCAGGCCGTCCTCGATGGCGCCGCGCCCGAGCGCTGGTATGAGCTCGGCGAGGATCCCGTCCCAGGCGGAGGGCGGGATCTCCCGCAGGACGCCGAGATCGGTGACGATCTCGGCGTGCCGCTCGGCGAGCGACAGGTAGAGCAGGATCCCGGTGCGCCGGCGCGTCAGGCTCAGGCCGCGCGACCAGAAGGCCCGCCGGGCCGCCTCCCGGGCGCGGGCGCGGCGCAGGCGGCGCGGCACCAGGGCCATGCGCAGCCGCTCGTTCTGGCTCGCCGCGAGGATCGCCGCCACGAGGGCCGCCTGCGCCAGCAGGATCGACGCGGCGCTCCAGGCCGTCAGGGCGATCAGCGGCCAGGGCAGGACCAGCGCCGCGACGAGGGCGGTGAGCAGCACGATCGAGCGGTAGGCGCCGGCGCGCCGGCTCACCATCACGACGATCTCGCCGGAGGTCCCGGCCTCCGCGCGCCCGACCGCCTGGGCGAGCCGCTGCCGCGCTTCCGGAGTCAGGACAGCCGCGCGTCTACCAGTCACCGGAGGCCCCTCCGCCGCCCGACGAGCCGCCGCCGCCGGAAAATCCACCGTCGAAGCCGCCCGAGGAGCCGCCCGACCCGCCGTCCGAGAAGCCGCCGCCCCACCCGCCCGAGCCGGGCCCCGGCAGGATGACGAGGCCGCCGGGCCTCGACCGGCCACCCCGGCTCATGCGCCACGCGACGAAGACCACGATCAGCAGCAGGGCGACGAAGACCGCCACCTGGGCGGGGTCGACCTCGTCGGACCGCACCTGTGGCTTGCGCTGCCACTCCTGCGCGTCGCCGGCCAGGATCGACAGGATCCCGTCGACGCCGGCGTCGAGGCCGCCGAAATAGTCGCCGGTCTTGAAGCGCGGCGTGATGGCGCCGGCGATGATCACCTTGGACAGGGCGTCGGTCAGCGCCCCCTCCAGGCCGTAGCCGACCTCGATCCGGACCTTCCGCTCGCTCGGGGCCACCAGCAGCAGGACGCCGTTGTTGGTCTTGGCCTGCCCGAGCTTCCAGTCCCGGAACAGGCGGTTGGCGTAGTCCTCGACGGTCGTGCCCTGCAGGTTCGGCACCGTGGCGACGACCACCTGGTCCGAGGTCTTGTCCTCGTGGGCCTTGAGCTTGGCCTCGAGGGTGCCGCGCTGCTCCGGCGTCAGGATGCCGGCCGCGTCGACCACGCGGCCGGTCAGCGCCGGGAAGGTCAGCTCCGCCGCCAGCGCCCCGAGCGCGAAGACCGTCAGGCACGCCGCCAGGACGACGAGTGACAGGGCGAGCCGCACCCGGACGGGCGCGGCCCGGCTCACGGTCCGGCCCATATACGCCACCCTAGAACTTCACGTTCGGCGGCCGGTCGGCGTTCGGCGTGGCCGTGAAGGTCTCCATCGGCTTCGCGTCGGGGTACAGCACGGCCGCGATCCAGCGGCCCGGGATCGTGCGCACCTCGGTGTTGTAGGCCTGGACCGCCGTGATGTAGTCGCGCCGCGCCACCGCGATGCGGTTCTCGGTGCCCTCCAGCTGGGATTGCAGGGCGAGGAAGTTCTGGTTCGACTTGAGGTCGGGGTACCGCTCCACCGTCACCAGCAGGCGTCCGAGCGCGCCCGAGAGCTGGTTCTGGGCGTCCTGGTACTCCTTGAACTTCTGCGGATCGCTGACCGTGGAGGCGTCGACCTTCACGCTGGACGCCTTGGCGCGCGCCTCGGTGACGCCGATCAGCACGTCCTTCTCCTGCTGGGCGTAGCCCTTCACGGTCTCGACGAGGTTGGGGATCAGGTCGGCCCGGCGCTGGTACTGGTTCTGCACCTCGCTCCACGCGGACTTGGCCTGCTCCTGCAGCGTCGGCACCCGGTTGACCGCCCCGCAGCCGGAGAGACCCGCGGCCACCAGGATCACCGAGAGCACGCCGAGGAGGCGCGCCGCGGGCGATGTCCGGCGCACCGCGCCGGCCGTCAGCGTCGTTCCCATATCGTCCCCCATCTGCCGGCCGAGACTCGGCCGCTTGATCACGAGCCCGAGAGATAAGGGCCGGAACCGCCAAGGTAAGGCCCTCGCCCGACGGGTCTTGAAGGTTTGTGGCGCGGCCCGCTAAGGGCGTCGGCAACGGACCGGGCCGGCGCACGTTCGGACCCTCGAGCCGATCGTCCGGCCGAGGACCGATCGGCGCGGCGCCGCGGAGGCCGGGAATGGATGCAGCACTCGCCGACGATGTCAGGGCCGCCAGCGCCGACGCCCGGCGCCACGCCCGGGCGTACCGGGCGCCGTCCGGCAAGGACGCGCTGCCCTGGTCGGTCATCGCGACGTTCGACGCCCGGGTCCGGGGCCACCTCGCCCGCGATCCGCGGATCGAGGACGAGCGCGACCGCGTCCTGATCGCCGCCGTGAAGCTCGCCGAGACGCCGGTCGAGGAGGGCGACGAGAGCGTCGCGGCGGCGCGCGCCCACCTCGTCGACGCGATCGACTACCTGGAGCAGGCGGTGCTGCGGTTCGGCCTCGTCAACCGGGAGGGGGCCAAGGCCGGCCTCGGCACCTACGGCCAGCCGGTCGGATCCCGCGACTGAGGGCGCCCCCGGACCGAGCCGCCCGATGTCCGCCGACCTGCCCGCGGCCGCGACCCTGAGCCGCCTCGACCTGAAGACGCTCCGGCTGTTCGCGGCCATCTGCGCGGAGGGGACCCTGAACGGCGCGGCCCGCCGGGCGGCGATCGCGCCCTCGGCGGTGAGCAAGCGCCTCGCCGAGCTGGAGCACGCGCTGGGCTGCACCCTGCTCACCCGCGAGCCGCGCGGCATGCGGCTCACCCCGGCGGGCGAGACCCTGCTGCACCACACCCGCCGGATGCTGGCGAGCGCCGAGCAGATCGCCCTGGAACTCGCCGAGCACGCCCGGGGCGTGCGCGGATTCGTGCGGGTGCTCGCCAACCTCTCGGCCATCGTGGAGTTCCTGCCCGAGGATCTGCAGGCCTTCCTGGCGGCGCAGGACGGGATCCGGGTCGACCTGGAGGAGCGGCCGAGCGGCGGCGTCGTCGCCGGCGTCGAGGAGGGCTTCGCCGATCTCGGCCTCTGCGCCGACAACACCGACACCCGCAGCCTCACCGCCTACCCGTACCGGAGCGACCGCCTCGTCCTGGTGATGCCGGCCGGGCATCCCCTGAGCGGCCGCGGCGCCGTCGCGCTGGCCGACACCCTCGACTACGACCATGTCGGGCTGCACGCGGAGAGCTCGATCTACGCCGCCCTGCGCGACGAGGCCCGGCGCCTCGGCCGGCCGCTGCGGCTGCGGATGCACGTCCCGAGCTTCGACGCGATCTGCCGCATGGCGCAGGTCGGCCTCGGCCTCGGGACCGTGCCGGAGCGCGTCTACGCCCTGCTCGGCCCGCCGATGCGGCTCGCCGCGGTGCCGCTCACCGATCCCTGGGCCGCGCGCACGCTGCGCCTCGTGGTCCGCCCGGGCGCCCTGTCGCCGGCGGCCGCCCTACTGCTGGAGCATCTCCGGGCCGCCGGTCGCTGAGCGTGCGTTCTCCGGCGGCGAACGCACGGTGGTGCATGGCGTTTGGACTTGGCCACCGGAAGGGCCCTATCTCCGGGGCAACAAACGATGGAGGAAAGCCGTGTCCGGTCCGCTCAGCGGTATCCGCGTTCTCGAGCTCGGTCAGCTGATCGCCGCGCCCTTCGCGACGCGGCTGATGGCCGAGTTCGGCGCCGAGGTCATCAAGGTCGAGCCCCCGGGTGAGGGCGATCCCCTCCGGAAGTGGCGCAAGATGCACGAGGGCACCTCGCTCTGGTGGTACCTGCAGTCGCGCAACAAGAAGTCGATCGCCGTCAATCTGAAGTCGCCCGAGGGGCTCGACATCGTCAAGCAGCTCGCCGCGAGCGCCGACGTGGTGGTCGAGAACTTCCGCCCCGGCGGCCTGGAGAAGCTCGGCCTCGGCTGGGACGTGCTCTCCGCCCTCAACCCCAACCTCGTGATGGTCCGGATCTCGGGCTACGGCCAGACCGGCCCCTACCGCGACCGGCCCGGCTTCGGCGCCATCGGCGAGTCGATGGGCGGCATCCGCTTCACCACCGGCAGCCCGGAGGCCCCGCCGGCCCGGGTCGGCGTCAGCATCGGCGACACCCTGGCCTCGCTCCACGGCGTCATCGGCGCGCTGATGGCCCTGCTGCGGGTCAAGACCGGGCAGGGCGCGGGCCAGGTCATCGACGTCTCGCTCGTCGAGAGCGTGTTCAACGTCATGGAGAGCCTCGTCCCGGAATACGACCTGCTGGGCGAGGTCCGCACCCGCACCGGCGGCGCCCTGCCGGGCATCACCCCGTCGAACACCTACCCGACGCGGGACGGCGGCTACGTGGTCATCGCCGGCAACAGCGACCCGATCTTCCGCCGCCTGATGACGGCGATCGGTCGGCCCGACCTCGCGGACGACCCGGCGCTGCGCAACAACGAGGGCCGCTCCAGGCAATCCGCAATGCTGGACGGCACCATCGCCGACTGGTCGAAGACGCAGACGGTCGAGGAGGCGCTCGCCGCCCTCGACGCCGCCGACGTGCCGGCCGGCCGCATCTACTCGGTGGCCGACATCGTGGCCGACCCGCATTATCAGGCGCGCGACATGATCCTGCAGGCGGAGCTGCCCGGCGGGACCGCGGTGAAGATGCCCGGCATCGTGCCGAAGCTCTCCGACACGCCCGGCGAGGTCCGCTGGCAGGGGCCGGCCCTCGGCGCCCACACCGATTCCGTGCTCGCCGAGCTCGGTCTCGACCCGGCGCGCATCGCCGCGCTGCGCGAGAAGGGAGCCGTGGCATGAGCGGCGACGCGCTGATCGTCCAGGAGGTCGCCACCCGCGACGGCTTCCAGATCGAGCCGGTCTTCGTGCCGACGGCGGAGAAGATCCGCCTGATCGACGCCCTAGCGTCGGCCGGCTTCAGCCGGATCGAGGTCTCGTCCTTCGTCTCGCCGAAGGCGGTGCCGGCGCTCGCCGACGCGGCCGAGGTCTTCTCCGGGATCCGGCGCCGGCCCGGGACCGTCTACGTCGCCCTGGTGCCGAACCCGAAGGGCGCCGAGCGGGCGCTCGCCGCCAAGGTCGACGAGATCAACCTCGTCGCCTCGGTGAGCGAGACCCACAACCGCGCCAACATGGGCATGAGCCCGGCCGACTCGATCGCCGGCTTCGCGCGGATCATGGATTCGGTGCGCGGCGCCCCGCTCAGCACCAACGCCACGGTAGCGACCGCCTTCGGCTGCCCGTTCGAGGGCGACCAGCCGGCCGACAGGGTCATCGCGCAGGTGGAGCGCTACCTGTCGCTGGGCGTCGACGGGGTGACGCTGGCCGACACGACCGGCATGGCCAATCCCCGGCAGGTGAGCCGCCTCGTCGCGCGGCTCCTGCCCCTGGTCGGTCCCGGGCGCCTGACGCTCCACTTCCACAACACGCGCGGCCTCGGCCTCGCCAACGTGCTGGCGGCCTACGACGCGGGCGCCCGGCGCTTCGACGCGGCGCTCGGCGGCCTGGGCGGCTGCCCGTTCGCGCCCGGCGCCACCGGCAACATCTGCACCGAGGATCTCGTCAGCATGGCCCACGAGATGGGCGTGCCGACGGGCCTCGACCTCCCGGCGCTGATCGGCCTGTCGCGGGACCTGCCGCGCCTCGTCGGCCACGACGTGCCCGGCCAGGTCGCCAAGGCCGGACGGCCCTGCGACCTGCATCCGGCGCCCGCCCGGGCGGCCTGAGCCGGAGACGGAGAGGGGCGGGCTCGCAACGGTCCGCCCCACGCGTTGGACGCGACGCGCTCCCTCTCCCGTCCGGGAGAGGGTCGGGGTGAGGGGTGAGAACTCTCCGGATGCGGCACACCGTCGACGCGCCGGCAGGACGCTTCTCATCCGGACAGACCTGATCCCTCACCCTGTCCCTCTCCCGCACGGGAGAGGGGACCCGCGCCTCGTCCGGCGAAGGCGGCGTCGCCGTCTTGTGCCGTGAGCTGCGCCCGAACCTGACTTCGCGGGAAGCCGCCCGCCCGAAGGCGGCCCCGCGCACGACACGTCCCTCAAGAACACACCACGGAGGAAACCATGACCGCAGCCCTGTCCGGGTCGCCGGCCGCCGCCGAGGCCGGCGCGGTGACGGAGACCGGCGTCGTCCGCAAGGTCGCGTGGCGGCTCATGCCGCTGATCATGATCTGCTACATGTTCGCGTTCTTCGACCGCATCAACATCAGCTTCGCCAAGTTCCAGCTCCAGAGCGACCTCGGCTTCAGCAACGTCGCCTACGGGCTCGGCGCGAGCATGTTCGTCGTCGGCTACGTGATCTTCGAGGTGCCCTCGAACCTGTTCCTCTACCGGGTCGGGGCGCGGCGCTGGATCGCCCGGATCATGATCTCCTGGGGCATCGCCACCGCGCTGATGATCTTCATCCGCAGCGAGTGGCACTTCTACGCCCTGCGCTTCCTGATCGGCGCGATGGAGGCGGGCTTCGCCCCCGGCATCCTCTACTACCTGACCATCTGGTTCCCGGCCTCGCATCGCGGCCGCATCACCTCGTTCATGTTCGTGGCCTCGGCCTTCTCGGGGATCTTCGGCGCGCCGGTGGCGGGCCTGATCCTCGGCGGCCTCAACGGCGTCGGCGGCCTCGCCGGCTGGCAATGGCTGTTCCTGGCCGGCGGCCTGCCCTGCCTCGTGCTCGGAATGCTCGTGCTGACGCGCCTCGACGACCGGATCGCCGATGCCCGCTGGCTGTCCGAGCCCGAAAAGGCGCTCCTGTCGAGCCGGATCGCCCACCACAACCGGGACATCGGCGACCACTCGCTGATCGGGGCGATCAAGCAGCCCGGCTTCCTGATGATCGCGCTGATCTACTTCCTGCTCCAGATCGGCTCCTACGGCCTGAACTTCTGGGGGCCGGACCTGATCAAGACCGCGAGCGGCGGGCAGGCGGCCTCGGTGGGCTTCCTGACGGCGATTCCCTACATCTGCGGGGCGATCAGCATGGTGGTGATCGGGCGCCTGTCCGACGCCTCGGGCGAGCGGCCGAAATTCGTCGCGGGCCTCGCCATCGCGGCGGCGCTCGGCTTCTTCGGCGCCGGCCTGTTCGACAAGCACATCGTGCCGCTGATGTTCGCCCTGGCGCTGCTGGGGGCCGGCATCGTCGCGTCGATCCCGACCTTCTGGACGCTGCCGGCCAAGCTCGTCACCGGCGTCGGCGCGGCGGGCGGGATCGCGCTGATCAACACGCTCGGGCAGTTCGGCGGCATCGTCAGCCCGGTGATGGTCGGCTGGGTGAAGGATCTCACCGGCTCGACGACGCCCGCGCTCTACGGGATCGGGGTGCTCTGCCTCGTCGCCGCCGGGCTGGCGCTCTTCGCGATGCCGGCGAGCCTGCGCCGGAGCGACCGCGCGGCGTGAGACGGCCCGCCGCCCCGGAGTGGCCGGGGTGGCGCACCGCGGCCGGCCGGCGCGGGCCGGCCGCTCCGGACCGTCGGGCCGCGACCGGCCCCGGAGCGGCG
>NZ_JBKFBI010000152.1:0-14326 GCF_053346095.1 Methylobacterium sp. A52T
CGAGGCGCGGCGGCGCCGGCTGCCGCCGGCCCACCGGCAGCGCCCGCCAGAGGCGGCCGACGAGGTCGGCGAGGCCGCCCGGCAGCAGGATGATGATGACCACGAAGGCCGACCCCAGGAGGAGCTGCCAGAGGAACGGCAGGTCTCCCGAGAGGTTGGCCGCGAGGTAGTCGATCGCGACGGTGCCGAGCACCGGGCCGAGCAGCGTGCCGCGGCCGCCGAGCGCCACCCAGATGACCAGCTCGGTGCCGAACAGGAAGCCGGCATTCTCGGGCGCGACCACGCCCGAGGCGTTGGCGAACAGGAAGCCCGCGAGCCCCGCCACGGCGGCGAGCGCCGCGGTCAGCCGGATCTGCAGGCGCCGCGGGTTGAGGCCGAGATAGGCGCAGCGCGCCTCGTTGTCCCGCAGCGCCACGAGGGCGCGGCCGGCATCGGCCCGGACCAGGATCCAGGCCGCCAGCGTGACGGCGATCAGGAACAGGGCCGCGAGGCGGAAATAGCCCTCGGTCTCGAAGGGCAGCACGTCGAAGCCGACGAGGCCGCTGCTGGAGCCGGTCCATTCCCCGCCCGCGTAGATGAGCTGCACGACGACGATCGGGACGACGAGCGAGATCACCGAGGCGTAGAGCGGGGTCGAGCGGTGATAGAAGGACAGCCAGCCGACCGCGAGGCCGAGCAGGGCCGGCGCGACGAGCGCCGCCGCGATGGCCGCGGCGATCCCCAGCGGCGTCGCCCCGTAGGCGGCGAGGATCATCGCGGTGGCGTAGGCGCCGATGCCGAAGAACGCCGCCTGGCCGAAGGTCAGGATCCCCGCGAAGCCCCAGAGCAGGTCCACCGTGACGGCCAGCACCGCGTAGATCATCGAGCGGGTCAGGACGTTGACCGCGAAGGTGTCGAGGACGAGCGGCGCGATCCAGAGGGCCAGCGCCGCCAGGCCCGCGACCACGAAGGGCGCGGCGCGGGACAGGCGGCGTCCGCGGGGCGCCGCGGCGGCGCGCTCGGCGACGGGCAGGGTCTCAAGCACGGGAGAAACCTTTCGGGCTGATCCGCAGCACGAGGGCGGCGAGCACCGCGACGGCGATGCTGCCCAGGATCGGGCTCACGAAGGTGCTGATCAGGACCTGCGCGGCCCCGAAGACCAGGCAGGCCGCCGCGAGCGCCAGGTACGAGGCGTCGGCGACCATCACCAGCATGAAGGCGCCGATCAGCCAGGAGACGCCCATGTTCGGATCGACGCTGGTGAGCGGCGTCAGCAGGACGCCGGCGAGGCCCGCGAAGCCGGCGCCGAGCATGAACACGACGAGGCGCACGCGCCCCGTGTCGATGCCGAGGCTGCGCGCCAGGGTCTCGTTCATGATCACCGCCCGGGCCGAGAGGCCGAGCCGGGTCCGCTCGATGGTGAGCGCGAACAGCGTGCCGATCGCCAGCGCGATGCCGAGCGCCACGAGGCGGTAGGCCGAGTAGTCGACGCCGAGGAACGCGACGGTGCCGGCGTAGAGGTTCGGGGTGAGCTGGACGTCCCGGCCGAAGGCCAGGGTGATGAGCTGCCCGACCACGATGCCGAGCCCCCAGGTGGCGAGTATCGCGTCGAGCGGCCGCCGGTAGAGCGGGCGGATGATGAAGTGCTCGGCGAGCCCGCCGAGCGCCGCGCCGACTGCGAAGGCGAGCGGCAGGGCCAGCCACGGATTGAGCCCGAGCCGGGCGGTCACCACCGCGCAGTAGGCGCCGACCGTCAGCCACGCCCCGTGGGCGAAGTTGATGATCTTGAGCACGCCGAAGATCGCCAGGAGGCCGATCGAGACGATGAACAGGATCGCCGCCGTGGTCAGGATGTCGAGGGTGAGCAGCATCGGGGTTTCCGGATGAAGGGTCGCCGTCGCGCGGCGGAACAGCCATCGGCAGGGGCGACGCGGTCTCAGGATCGGGCGCCGGTCCCCTCTCCCGTTCGGGAAAGGGACAGGGTGAGGGGTGCGGCCTCCCCGAGAAAGTCTCGACCTCGACCGCGCGGCGACGGCGCGCGCGATCCTGGAACGTCCGGTCCCTCACCCCGACCCTCTCCCGCACGGGAGAGGGGGCGCGTCGCCTATGCGGCGAAGAACGAGCCGCGCGCTCGTCGCCTCACTGCAGCTTCGGGCACTGCTCGCCGGGATCGACGTCCTTGAAGGTGCCGGCGACCTTCACGGTGCCGTCCTTCTGGATCTGGCCGAGATACATGGTCAGCGGCGCGTGGTGCTGCTTGCTCATGGTGATCGTGCCCCGCGGCCCGGTGAAGCTCACGGTCGGCAGCGCCTCCAGCACCTTGGCGGTCTCGGTCCCGCCCGCCTTCTCGACGGCGGCCTTGTAGAGGTAGATCGCCTCGTATTCCGGCACCGAGAGGTCGTTCGGGGTGCGCAGCTCCGCGCCGAACTTCTTCTGCATCGCCGCCAGGAACGCCTTGTTCTCCGGGCTGTCGATTCCGGTGACGTAGGAGGCCGAGAGGTAGACGCCCTCGGCGTCCGCGCCCATGCTCTTGGCGGTGCCCTCGTCCAGCGCGAGGTTGGCGAAGGGCAGCGACACGCCCGCGCCGCGCAGCTGCTTGGTCAGCGTCACGTTCGGCGCGCCGCCCGCCGTCGAGGTGATCAGCGCGTCGGGCTTGGCCTCCTTCAGCTTGGAGATGATCGCCGTCCAGTCGCTGCCGTCCATCGGCAGGTACTCCTCGCCAATCACCTTGCCGCCGGTCTTCTCGACGTAGCTCTTGGCGAAGCCCAGCATGCCGCGGCCGAAGGCGTAGTCGCTGCCGATCAGGAAGTAGGTCTTGGCGCCCTTCGCCTTGAAGGCGTCCACCACGGGCGGCACCTGCTGCTCCGGCACCCAGGCGTCCACGAACATGTTCTTGTTGCAGGAATGGCCCTCGTAGAACGAGGTGTAGATGTACGGCACCTTCCCCTTGGTGACGGCGGGCAGGCCGGCGTTGCGGGCCGCGCTCGTCTCCATCGAGATCAGGACGTCGACCTTCTTCTGGTAGATCAGGCTGTCGAAGGCCTTCTGGGCACCGGCCGCCCCCGAGGCGTCGTCGGCCACCTCCAGGACGAGCTTGCGGCCGAGCACGCCGCCCTTGGCGTTGATCTCCTCCACGGCGAGCTCGGCCGACTGCACCACCGAGGGGGCGACGACGCTGTTGGCGCCCGACAGGCCGATCGGGATGCCGATGACGATCGGCTTGCCGTCGGCGGCCTGCGCGGCCGTGGCGGCCTGCGCGGCGGCGAGGGCGAGTGCCGCGGCGCCGACGAGGGACCATTTCACCATGAACGAACTCCTTGGATGACGACGGTGCGAAGCGGGCTCAGCCGTAGATGTCGGCGCGGCGGTCGCGCAGGAGCGAGTTGAACGTGTTGAGGTCCTTGCGGCCGGCCGCGTCGAGGTCGACCAGCGCCGAGACGGTCTCGGTCCGGTCGCGGCTCGCCGGGCCGGCGAGCGGCCAGCCCTTGGGGCCGATGATCAGGCTCTGCCCCTCGAAGGGCTGGCCGCGCTCGACGCCGACCCGGTCGGCGCAGGCGATGAAGATCCCGTTCGAGTGCGCGGCGGCCCGGTGCAGGGTGTTGGCCATGGCGGCCTCGCCCGCGGGCTGGTCGGGCATCGGCACCCAGTTGGTCGGGATGCAGACGATCTCGGCGCCGGCGAGCGCCAGCTGCCGGAAGGTCTCGGGGAACCAGCCGTCGTAGCAGATCGCGACGCCGACCTTCCCGAGCGCGGTGTCGAAGACCGGGAAGCCGCGATCGCCCCTGGCGAAGAACACGTTCTCCTGGTCCCAGAGATGCGCCTTGCGGTAGGTGCCGATGTAGCCCTCCGGCCCGACGATCACGGCGGCGTTGTAGAGGGTCTCGCCGGCGGATTCGGCGATGCCCGCCACGATGTGCACCCCGAGCTCGGCGGCGAGCGCCGCCCAGGCGCGGGTGGTCGGGCCGTCCGGCACCGGCTCGGCCAGCGCGGCGGCCTCCGCGGCGGATTCGAACACGTAGCCGGTGCTGGCGAGTTCCGGCAGCACGATCAGCCGGCCGCCCTCGGCGGCGGCCGCGCGGACGAGGTCCGACGCGCGCGCCATGTTCGCGTCGACCGCGCCGAATTCCGGCTCGAACTGGATGCACGACACCCGTATCGGCGGGCGCGCGGGATCGTTCGCCTGGACCATGAGAGCTCCGAAACGCAAAAAGCCCCTGGGCGCGGAGACAGATCATCCGCGAACCAGAGGCTTCAAAGCCGTGATGTCGTGCAGCACTGCTGCTGCGGGGCAACCTTGCCCGGTTAGACTACGATACGCACCCCGAAACAGACCGCAAGACCATAAATGCGGCAGGCTGCTGCGATCAAGTCTTTTCCGCCAACGCGATGCGCAGGCCGAGTCCGCTCATCGCCTCGTGGGCCGAGACCACGCTCTCGGCCACGCTCGCCATCGGCACGCGGGCGGCGGTGGCCCGGTCCCGGAGCATCTTGTAGGCGGCGTCCTCGTCGATCCGGTTCAGGTCCACGAGCAGCCGGACCGCCTTCTCGACGGTGCGGCGGCCCTTCATGGTCTCCTCCAGCCGGTTGATCTTGCTGGTGAGCCGGCCCTCGTAGCCGCGCCGGTAGCGGGCCAGGGCGAACTGGGTGAGCACGCCCCGCGGGTGGAGCGGCTTGTTGAGCACGCCGTGGGCGTTGACGTCGGCGATCGCCTTCAGCGAGGTCGGGCTCTCGTAGGCGACGATGGCGATGACCGCCGGCTCGATCGCCTCGATCGACGGCAGCAGGTGCATCACCTGGGCGTCGTCGAGCTGGATGAACAGCGTGTCGATGTCGGCCGGCAGGGCGGCGGGCGGCGGCCACGCCAGGGAGACCGCGCAGCCGAGGCGGCGGAGCTGCTCCAGCAGCGCGGCGGCCTCCTCGTCCCGGGGATGGATGACGAGGGCGCGGGCCCGCCGCAGGTCGTCCAGGATCTTGCGGGCGGGGGCGGTCACGCGGCGAGCCCCTCCTCCAGCCAGTTCGTCTCGAACCGGGACCACGCGAGATACGGGTCGGGCCGCACCGGCCGCCGCGCCCGCCAGACCACGTCGAATTGCCCGTCCGCGCGGGCGACGCCGATGCCGGGGGTGAGCCAGATGTGGCGCGTCGCGCCGTCGAAGGCGAGCTCGCCCTCCGGCGCCGCGAGGCGCTGCCGCAGGGCCGCCGCGCCGAGGCGCTCGGCGTCGAGGGTGCCGGCCTCCGCGAGCGCCCGGGCGAAGAGGTGGACCTGCGCGTAGGCGGTCTCCGACCACATGCTGGTGGGGCGCTCGGCCCCGAACCGGGCCTGGAAGGCGGCGACGAAGCGCCGGTTCTCCTCGCCGGGCAGCGCCCCGAAATACGGCGCCGCGAGGACGTGGCCGGTGCAGTGCTCGGGGCCGATCGCGCGGATCTGGCCCTCCGCCAGGGTGAGGCTGGCGATCGGGCAGCGGGCGCGGTCGATGCCGGATTCGGCGTAGGCGCGATAGAGCCGCTCGGCGCCGCGCCCCACCACGGTGGAGAAGACCGCGTCCGGAGCGGCGTCGCGGATCGCCGCGATCATGGCGGCGTGGGCCGCGTCGTCCGCGTCGAGGGCCGCGTACAGCTCGCCCACGATGGTCCCGCCCTTCGCCTCGATCAGGTCGCGCATGACCCGGTTCGATTCCCGCGGGTAGATGTAGTCGGACCCGATCAGGAAGATCCGCGGCCCGTGCTCCTGCAGGAGGTAGTCGGCCAGGGCGAAGACGTTCTGGTTGAGGGTCGCCCCGGTGTAGATGATGTTCTCCGAGTACTCGAAGCCCTCGTAGATCGACGGGTACCAGAGCAGGCCGTTGTGCCGCTCCACGGTGGACATGACCGACTTCCGGCTCGCCGAGAGCGAGCAGCCGAACACCACCTCGACCCCGTCCTCGGCGAGCATCCGCCGGGCCAGGGTGCGGTAGGCGTCCGTGTCGCCGGCGGGGTCGTAGCAGACGGGCTCGATCGGCCGCCCGAGCACGCCGCCCGCCCGGTTGACCTCCTCGATCGCCAGGGCGGTGCCGAGGAAGTGCTCGGTCTCGGTGATGCCGCTCACCCCGCTGCGGGAGAACAGGACGCCGACCCGCCACGTCGCTTCATCCCTGGCCGCCATGGTCCCCCCGGGCTCGCCGCAGGCGCCCGGAGGGCTGCGCGCCCTGCAGTCCTAGCCGAGGGAGCCCCCGCTGCGAAGGCTCTCCCGACCGGCGCGCGGCGGGCGGGCGCCCTCACCCGGCGACCTTCCGCGCCGGGCGGCTCACGAACCGGGAGCCGGCGAGCAGGAAGCGCCACGGCGTCTCGGCGCCGCGGGTGATGCCGATGCGCCGGTCGCTGACCACGTCGACGCCCCCGGAATCGCCCGCGGCGCGCGGCTCGAACCGGAACGGCGCCCGCGCGAGGGGCGCCCCGTCGAGCGCGTCGGTGACGCCGAGGGCCTGGCAGAGGCGGCCGGGGCCGGCGCAGAGGAGGCGCGGATCCTCCAGGCCGCGGCGCGCCCGCATGGCCGGAAGCCCCTCGGTCGGCGCGAGGGCCCGGAGCAGCACGGCGCTGCCGGGCTCGCAGACGAGGTTCAGGCACCAGTGCATCCCGTAGGACCGGTACACGTAGGCGTGGGCCGGCGGGCCGAACATGCTGGCGTTGCGCCGGGTCGGGCCGCGGAAGCTGTGGGAGGCCGGATCGGTGCGGTCGTAGGCCTCGGTCTCGACGATGATCCCGCCGGCCGCGCCGACGAATAGGCGGGCGCCGATCAGGTCGGAGGCCACCGCGGCGGCGCTGCGGGCGAAGAAGGTGTCCAGCATCGGGGCTCCGGCGCGGGCGGCCCGCGCGATCCGCGTCGCCGGGATCCGGCGGATCGCGGGCGATTAGAAATAAATCGGACGCCGCGGAAGTCTTGCTGGTACGAGGGGCCGTGAATGGCGGTCTCAGAACCGATCCCTTCGGACCTCCAGCATGGTGCGCACAGCCTCGATCGCGACGCTCCGGTCCGCCGAGTCGGGCGCGCAACCCCGGTCGGCCCCGCGCGCCGCGCGGCTCCGCCTGAACCTGCGACGCCTCCGGCTGGCCAGCGGCCTGATCCTGTTCGGCTACGTGCTGACGCACCTGCTGAACCACGCCCTGGGCAACGTCTCCCTCGACGCTATGGAGGACGGCCTCGACCTCGTCACGGCCGTCTGGCTCAACCCCGTCGGCCTGACGCTGCTCTACGGCGCCCTGGTGGTCCACCTGCTGCTCGGGCTCCAGGCCCTCTACGCGGCCCGCTTCTTCCACTGGCGGCCGTCCGAGACCCTGCAGCTGGTCTCGGGCCTGCTGATCCCGCCGCTGCTCATCAGCCACATCGTCGGGACCCGGGTCTCCTTCGTCACCGAGGGGCTCGACAAGGGCTACGCGCAGGAACTCTACGCCTTCTGGATCGCCTCGCCGATCCTCGGCCTGATGCAGGTCACGGTCCTGGTCGTCGCCTGGATCCACGGCTGCATGGGCCTGTATTTCTGGCTGCGGCTGAAGCCCGGCTTCGACCGCATGGCGCCCTGGCTGCTGGCGCTCGCGGTGCTGGTGCCGGTCCTGTCGCTGCTGGGCTTCGCGCAGGGCGGCCGGATGGTCCTGACCCTGGCGCAGGATCCGGCGTGGCGCGCGGCGGCGCTCCGGCCGGTCCATGTCGGGCTGCCCGACCAGGTGGCGCGGCTCGCCGCCGTCCGGGACGGGCTGCTCGGGACCTACGCGGGCCTCGTGGCGGCGGTGATCGCGGCCCGCGGCGCGCGGACGCTCGCCGAGATCAAGCGCGGCACGATCCGGCTCAGCTACCCGGACGGACGGGTGGTGCGGGTACCCCGCGGCACGAGCGTCCTGGAGGCGAGCCGGCGCAACCGGATCCCCCACGCCAGCGTCTGCGGCGGCCGCGGCCGGTGCTCGACCTGCCGGATCCGGGTGACGGACGGCAGCGACGGGGCGCCGGCGCCCGGCCGCACCGAGCGGGCGGTGCTGGAGCGCATCGCGGCCGGCCCCGGGGTGCGCCTCGCCTGCCAGTTCCGGCCGGAGACCGACATGGCCGTGGTGCCGCTGCTGCCGCCGCAGCCGCGGATGCGCCAGGCCGACCTGCTCGACCGGGCGCAGTCGGGCGAGGAGCGCTTCATCGTGGCGATGTTCGTCGACCTGCGCGGCTCGACGCGGCTCGCCGAGGAGCGCCTGCCCTACGACACGGTGTTCATCATCAACCGCTTCCTCGGCGCGGTCGGCGACGCCGTGCGCGAGGCCGGCGGCTCGACCAACCAGTTCCTCGGCGACGGCCTGCTGGCCCTGTTCGGCCTGGAGACGGAGGCCGAGGCGGCCGCTCGGGAGGCCCTGAGGGCGATCGACCTCATCGCCGAGTCGGTCGACACCCTGAACGGGCTCCTGGCGGCCGACCTGGAGCACACCCTCCGGTACGGGATCGGCGTGCATGCCGGCCCGGCGATCGTCGGCGAGATGGGCGACGCCACTGACGCCCGATTCACGGCGCTCGGCGACACCGTCAACGTCGCGGCCCGGCTCCAGGGCCTGACCAAGGTCCTCGGCTGCGTGGCGGTGGTGTCGGAGGCGGTCTACGCGGCGGCCCGCGTGGCGCCGGCGGAGATCCGGGACGTGGCGGTGGACGGCCGGTCCGAGGCCGTCCGGGTCAGCACCCTCGGAAACGCCTGACGCGAACGTCGTTGCGAGCGGAGCGAAGCAATCCAGAGTGGTACCGCGGTTCTCGGCGTCGCGCATCCCCGGGTCGCTTCGCTGCGCGCGCGACGACGGGTGATCCGAGCGGACGGCGCGCCTCAGGCCCGCTGCCGGTGCGCCGCCCCGAGGCGCTGCGCCAGGGCCAGCATCAGCGGCACCACGGCGAGCGCCGTCCCGGCCGCCGCCACGGCCGCCCAGTGCGGGCCGGCCGCGTCGCCGAGCCGGCCGTAGAGCAGCGGTGCCGCCAGCGCGCTGCCGCCGAGCGTCCAGGTGTAGAACACCGCGAAGGCCCGCTCGACCCGGCCGCCGGGCGCCAGTTCCGGGACGGTCCCGTAGAGGACCGACGAGGTGCCGTTCAGCATCAAGCCGAGCAGCGGCAGCAGGATCAGCCCGGGAGCCAGCGGCAGCACGATCACCGCCAGGATCGCGAGCGCGGTCCCGGTCTCGGTGAGGATGACGGTCCGGGTCACGCCGAGGCGTTCCCCAAGGCGCCCGCAGATCGCCTTGCCGAGCGCGCCGCCGACGAAGACCAGCGACAGGGCGAGGCCGACCGTGGTCAGCGCCGCGCCCTTCTCCTGCAGCAGGAACGGCAGGTAGAGCAGGAAGGCCGGCCGCGCGGCGTTGTCGAGCATGCCGATGGCGACGAGCAGGCGGAAGCCCGTGCCGCTCCCCGGCCCGGTCGCGGACGGATGGGGCGCCGGACGCGCCGCTGTGCCGCCGCTGCGTGACGCCGGCTCACGCGGCAGCAGGCGCGCGACCGCGAGCGCGACCACGATCCCGGCGCCGGCGATCACCCAGAGCGCGTGCCGCCAGCCCGTCAGGGTCAGCAGCAGGCCGACCAGGGGCGGGACCGCCGCCTTCCCGAGATCGCCAGTGAAATTGTAGGTGCCGAGCGGGCCGCGGGCGCCGGGCCCGTAGGCTCGGGCGATCACCGCGGACGCCAGGGGATGCTGGGTGCTGCTGCCGGCACCCCCGAGCAGGAGGCCGATCCCGAGACCGACGAGCCCGCCCGAGGCGCCGGCGATCGCGTAGCCGGCCGCGCTGAGCACGGTGCCGAGCACCAGCACGGCGCGAGCGCCCCAGGCCTGGGCGAGGCGGCTCGCCGGCATCTGCAGCGCCGCCAGCGCCCCGTTATAGAGCGAGCGCAGGAACGCCAGGGCCACGTAGTCGAGGCCGAACTCCGCCTGCCAGACCGGCAGCAGCACGTAGATCAGGTCCGTGTAGCCGTCGTGCAGGGCGTGGTTGACCCCGGTGGCGAGAAGCGTGCGCCGGGCGTCCGGCGGGGACGCGGTTTGGGCGGACGAGCTCTCGGAAGACGCGGTTTCGGAAGACGCGGTCAGATCGGACGCGACGGACATCCAGCCATCCTTCGTGATGCGGCGGCAGGATGGCGCCCTGGCCCGGAGCTGACAAACGACTTATGCTGACGCTCGCGTGAGGAAACCTGACCCGTGCACCGTCGCCTGCCGCCCCTCAACGCCGTGAAAGCCTTCGAGGCGGCCGCGCGGCACGGGAGCTTCACCCGCGCGGCGGACGAGCTGCGGGTCACCCACGGGGCGGTCAGCCGGCACGTCCAGACTCTGGAGGGCTGGCTCGGGCTGCCGCTGTTCGAGCGCCACAACCGGCGGGTGGTCCTCACCGAGGCCGGCACGGCCTACGCCACCGAGATCGGCGCCGCCCTCGACCGCATCGCCCTGGCCACCGCCCGGCAGGCCGAGCGCGGACGGCCGCGCCTGCTGCACGTGAACGCGCTGGCGACCTTCACGCTCCGCTGGCTGATCCCGCGCCTGTCGGGCTTCCAGCGGGCCAACCCGTCGATCGAGGTGCGGCTGACCACCTCGAACGTGACCCTCGCCAGCCTGGCGGAGCCGTTCGACGTGGCGATCCGGGGCGGGCCGGACAGCCGGCCGGGCCACCGCGCGGAGCCGTTCCTGTCCGAGCGGCGCATCCCGGTCTGCAGCCCGGACCTGCTGCGCCGGCTGCCGCTCCGGGTGCCGGAGGATCTCCGGCAGCACACGCTGCTGCACGCCGCGACGCTGCCGCGGGTCTGGCCCGACTGGCTGCGGGCGGCGGGCGTCCCGGACCTGGCGCCGCGGGCCACGGTGACCCTTGAGCACTTCTACCTGACCCTCCAGGCCGCCCTCGACGGGCTCGGCGTCGCCATGGGGCCCGAGCGGCTGATCGCCGACGACGTCGCGGCCGGCCGCCTGACCCTGCCCTTCCCGGGTCCCGCCCTGCCGGCGCGGAGCTACTACACCTACGTCCCGGACCCCCGGGCCGAGGACCCGGCGGTGCGGGCCTTCTGCGGCTGGCTCGCCGAGGCGGCGCGGCATCCGTAACGCGCCGTCATCGCGAGCGCAGCGAAGCGACCCAGGGCGGCGCGCCTTCCGTCAGCGTGGCGCTGCTGGATTGCTCGCTGCTGGATTGCTTCGCTGCGCTCGCGAAGACGATGTCGCCGTAGCGCCCGAACGCAGTTCGGCGCATGGATCGGATCCGGAACGCCCCCGACCGCGTCGGGGTTGGCGTCAGACGCTTCTGCCGAAGGTGACCGCATGGCGCGCAAGCGTCTCCGCCCGACGATCGAGAGCCTGATCGAGTCCCTGGGGCGGCTCGGCGTCGCCCCGGAGGCGGTCGACCTCGACCGGCTGCTCGCCCAGCTCGACCTGCCCGATTACGGCGCCGAGGTCGACGACGACCGCGTCGCCCGGGCGCTCCGGGAGATGGGGGCCGCCCGGGCCTTCGCGGAGACCGGCGTCCCGGCGATCCGGAAGGCGATCCCCAACCTCCGGGCCGTGGTCACCAAGGACCACCGCATCACTTGGCTGATCCGCACCGAGATCCCGCTCCTCGACAACGGCCGCCTGGACCTGCGCCTCGACGTGGCCCCCGAGCCGGAGGCGGCCGAGATCCTCGCCCGCATGGCCGCCCGGAACGACCCGACGCACCGCCTGGAGGCCCTGCGCGACGCCGTGGCGCGCACGGCCCTCCAGGCGACCCGCGCCCTGCACAAGCCGGTCGACCGGCTGCGGGCGCAGCTCCTCGTCGACCTGCGCGAGGTCGGGGCGGACGCCGCCGCCTACATCGCCCACATGGACCGCTCGCTCCGGTCGCGGGTCTTCACGTACGGCCCGAAGCTGGCCCGCGGCCTCAACGACACGCTCACCCCCGTCCGCCGCCACGCCAAGGCGGTGGCGCGCGAGGGCTCGCGCCTGCGGCGGCTGCGCGATCAGGTCGGCTTCGGCGCCTATATCGAGCGGTTCACCGCCGCCCGGCGCCTTGACCGGAAGATCGTGTTCCACATGGGGCCGACCAATTCCGGCAAGACCTACGCGGCGCTCCAGCACCTGACCGCGGCCGAGACCGGGGCCTACCTCGCCCCGCTCCGGCTCCTGGCGCTGGAGAACTACGAGACCCTGCGCGAGCGTGGCCTGCGCGCCGGCATGGTCACCGGCGAGGAGGTGCTGGGCGAGGCCGACCCGACCCACACCGCCCGGACCATCGAGACCGCCGACCTGACGCGTCCGATCGACGTCGCGGTGATCGACGAGATCCAGATGCTGTCGGATCCCGACCGCGGCTGGGCCTGGACCAACGCGCTGTTCGGCGTCGCCGCCAGGACCGTGATCGTCTGCGGCTCCGACGACGCGCTCTCGTATGTCCGCCGCGCCGCCGAGGCCGCCGACGAGTCCCTGGAGGTGATCCCCTTCACCCGCAAGTCGCCGCTCCTGCTGCTGGAGGAGCCGGTGCCGCTGGAGAAGGTCGAGGCGGGCGACGCGGTGGTCGCCTTCTCGCGCCGGGCCGTGCACGAGAACCGCGAGGTCCTCGTCGCCCGCGGCCACCGGGTGGCGACGATCTACGGCGCCCTGTCGCCGGAGGTCCGCCGGGCCGAGGCCGCGCGCTTCCGCAGCGGGGAGGCCAACGTGCTGGTGACCACCGACGCGATCGGCATGGGGCTCAATCTCGGCCCGCTGAAGCGGATCGTGTTCTCGGCGGTGCGCAAGTGGGACGGGACCGCCGAGCGGGCGCTGACCCATTCCGAGATCCGGCAGATCGCCGGCCGGGCCGGCCGCTACGGCCACCAGGATGTCGGCTACGTGGCGGCGACCGACCCGTACGCCGCCGAGCCGATCCGCACCGCGCTCTCGGGCGCCCCGACGGCGCCGGCGGCCGATACGCGCTTCTTCGTCCGCCCGGATCTCGGGGCGATCCGCTCGGTGGCCGAGGAGATGCGCACCCACAGCCTGCACGAGGTGCTGACCCACTTCGCCCGGGCGACCTTCTACGCGGGCTCGCCGTTCCAGCCCTCGGCCCTGGAGGAGGTGCTGGAGGTCGCCCGGATCGTCGACCGGGCGCGGCTGCCGATCGAGGAGAAGTTCGCCTTCTCGGTCTGCCCGATCGACCGGCGCGACGAGATCGCCATGGGGCTGCTGGAGCGCTGGTGCCAGGCGCGCGCCGCCGGCCTCACGGTCCCGGCTCTGCGCGGCAATCTCGCGGGCGCGCTCGACTACCAGGAGCGGACCGTGAAGCTCGCCAGCGCCTATCTGTGGCTGTCGCGGCGCTTTCCCGAAACCTTCGACGACGTGGACGCCATCCGCCACATGCGCGGCCGGGCCAACGACGCCATCGAGCAGCACCTGCGCGAGACCGCGACCCGCAAGGCCGAGCGGCGGAGCCGGCGGAGTGGTGGGGCGCGGTGAGGCCGATATCGTTCCCGGTTGAACGCATCGGTCGAACCGGCTCGCTCCGTTGGATTGCTTCGCTGCGCTCGCAAGGACGGCGGCGTCGATCCGATCGACCGGAACCAGTATCAGACGCGAAAAAAGCCGGCCCGCATGGTGCGGACCGGCTTTTTCAACTGACTTTGGTTGCGGGGACAGGATTTGAACCTGTGACCTTCAGGTTATGAGCCTGACGAGCTACCGGGCTGCTCCACCCCGCGCCAAGTCTGTGCGGCTGGTCCGGTCGACGCCGGCTCCTTTGTGAGCGTGCGGCGTGTCCGGGGGCCGGATCGGTGTTCGTGTCGAGGGAGCGTGTGTTGATTGCGATGGGCGGGTCTGGCGGCGACCGACTCTCCCGTGTCTTGAGACACAGTACCATGGGCGCTGGCGTGTTTAACGGCCGAGTTCGAGATGGGATCGGGTTCTGGGCACGCCGCTCAGGCCACCAGACCGGCGCATCGCAATTGTTTTGGCACTTGGCGGCGCAGGGTGCTGCGACGGCGCGTGCTGTGTTCGGCAAGCAGGCAGCGGATCCGCTGCGGGTCTTCTTGTTTCGTGTGTCTCTGGCTTCGCCAGCCTTGCGGCTGCCGAACCAGTCCGGACACGGATCACGAGAGCGATCAAGCCTGTCGGGCGATTAGTACCGGTCGGCTCAACGCGTCGCCGCGCTTGCACCCCCGGCCTATCGACGTGGTCGTCTTCCACGGCCCTCAAGGGAGGTCTCGTTTTAAGGGGGGTTTCCCGCTTAGATGCCTTCAGCGGTTATCCCGTCCGTACGTAGCTATGCTGCACTGCCGCTGGCGCGACAACAGCTCCACCAGAGGTACGTTCATCCCGGTCCTCTCGTACTAGGGACAAAGCCTCTCAAACCTCCTACACCCACGGCAGATAGGGACCGAACTGTC
>NZ_JBKFBI010000153.1:0-14147 GCF_053346095.1 Methylobacterium sp. A52T
GGCAGTCCCTGGGCCACCGCCGCGCGCTCCCGGATCTGACGGCGCGCCGGCTCCCAGAGCCGGCGCGCGAACCGTGGATTGCGTGCGCGTGTAGAGAGAGCCCGGCCGCCCCGCGGCCAGGTGTCCACGTCGCCGCATCGGCACGGGGACGCGGGCGAGGCCGCCATCGGGAACGGGGGTCGTGACCGGCAGCTCGCGCGACCGTATCGTGGGACGTCAGGCTCCCTGGCCGGCACAGCGGCCGAAGGGAGCGCAGCATCCCCCCTCTCCTCTTCGCCGACCGCATCCGCGCCGTATCACGACCCCCGAGGACAGACCGATCGCACGCGAAACACCAGCCCGCGGCAGCCCGAGCCAGAGCGCCCCGCGACCCGCCGAGCGCGAAGCCGCTGGCCGGCCCTGCGGGTCCTGCACGATGTGCTGTCGTGTTCTGGCGATCCCCGCCCTCGGCAAGCCGGCCGGGATCCTGTGCCGGCACAACACCGGAACCGGCTGCGGGATCTACAGCGGACGTCCGGAGGCGTGCGCCCGGTGGGACTGCCTCTGGCGCAAGATCGACGCCCTGCCGGACGCGCTCAGGCCCGATCGATCGGGCGTCATGTTCTCGTTGGACAATCGCCCCCCCGCGGCCGATACGGCCGGCGCGGCCGATACGGCCGGCGCGGCCTGCATCGTCGGGCGGGCACCGGGGGGCATGGGCGCCTTCGACCGGCCAGACGTGATCGAGGCCTTCGCCATGTTCATCCGCGAGGGCTCCTGGCCCGTGTGGCAGGTGTCCGAAGACGTCGCGATCCTGGTGCATCCGGGTCCGCGGATCCCTCCCCCCTGATCGACGGGGTGCGGGCAGGCCGGATGCCGGGACGCGCGCTGAACGGACAAGCCGAGGGCCTCGTCCCGGCCAGCCCGCCGCGACAGAGGACAGGGCCGCGACCGGGCGCGCGATCCGGCCAGGTCGACGGGCCGTCAGCGCTCAGGATCGGGCACCGGTCGCCCGCGCGTGCTCCAGGAAGAAGCGGATCATCTCCTGGCTCGCGTCCGGGCCGCGCGGGTCGGTGAACGAGCCGGCCGGGCTGCCGCCCGACCAGGCGTGCCCGGCTCCGTGCACGACCCACTGCTCCACGACGGCGCGGCCGGACGCGTCCGTCCGGACGGTGCGGGTGTAGTCCACCCCGTCCGGTGTCCGGCCCTGGGTCGCGGATGTGCGGAGCTCCGGATCGGAAGGCCCCTGCGCGGTCACGCGATCGCCGTTGGCCGCGTGCACGGTGCGGTCGCGGTCACCGTGAAACACGATCAGCGGCACGGCGTGTCGATCCCCCGTCGCGGGCGCGCCGACGCCCTTCATGGCCGCGAAGGCTGAGGGCACGTCCCGCGCGGAACCGCAGGCTAGGCCGGAATGGACGCCGATCGCCGCGAACAAATCGGGGTGGGTCATCGCCAGGATCGCGGCGGCGGCCCCGCCTGCCGACAGGCCTGCCGCGTAGACGCGCCTGTCATCGGCCGAGAACTCCGCGATCACCTGCCGGACGATGCCGGCGATCAGGGCGGGCTCGCCGCCCTCCCGCTGCTGGTCACCGGGCTCGTACCAGTTCCAGCACCGCTGCATGTTGGCCGAACGCGGCTGCTCCGGATAGACTACGAGGACGCCGCGCGCCTCGGCGACCGCGTTCATCCGCGTGCCTGCGGCGAAGTCGTCCGGGTTCTGCGTGCAGCCGTGCAGCATCACCACGACGGGCAGCGCTTGGCCGGTGTAGCCGCTCGGTACGTAGACCTTGTAGTTCCGGGTCCCGGCCGCGCCGGTGAAGGTGCGGGCCTCGAAGCGTGCCCCCTCCGGAAGCCCGGCCGGGGCCGGCGTCGCGCCGCTCCGCCCGTCGCGATCCGGGTCCACGCCGGCCTTCGCCAGCGCCTCCTGGATGGTGCGCATCACGTGGCCGGCGATGTCGCCTCCGAATTCGGCGTGGGGATGCCGGCCCGAACGACTTCCAGTTGTCTCCGGCGCGACCCAGGCTTCGCCGGGAGCGGAGGGCGCGACCATGTCGAGGATGTCGGCCGCGTCCGCGCTCGGCGCACCCGTCCCTGCGGCGCTCCGGGCCGCCCCCGACCACAGCCTGAAGGCCGCGGCCTGGCGCTCCTGAAGCCTGGCCATCGCCTCCGCGGCGCGGGCGGCACGGGCCGGGTCGACCTTCGGGAACGCGAAGCGCGTGAAGGCGGTCTTCGTGGCGTGATCCATCGGACGGGTCCTGGCTGAGCGGGAAGCGGGCGCGGCGGGGTCCGACCGCGCCGGCGGGGAGAGGTGGAGCCGTCAGCTCGTCCGGTCGGCGAGCGCCGCCTTGACCGCGGGACTGGCCTGGAAGGCGCCGAGCACCTCGACGGAGGCGATGGCGGCGCGCGCCAGTTCCGGCGTGACGTCGGGGGCGATGCTGGCCAGCCCGAGCACCTGGATGTGCAGCGGCGCGCCCGCGTCGCGCGCCGCCTCGAGCGCCTGCTTCGTGTAGTGCGACAGGCCGAGGCTGAGCTGCTTCCGGCTGACGGATTGCCTGACGGCCTCGCCCTGGCGCTCGATCTGATTGCGCACGGCGGTGCGGATGAAATCGGCACGGTTGGCGTAGAAGCCGTCGCGGACCATCAGGTCGATGTGGCCGAGGTCGACGAAACCGAGGTTGAGCGTGATCTTCTCGCTGTCCGGCAGCCTGGGTCGCAGATCGTGCACCTTGTCGGCCATGTGAACCATCCATACGCCATCCGGTTGGATGGTTTGGAGATGGGGCGCAGCGGCGGCGGCGCAAGGGTTCCGGGTCATGATTCCGACCGGAGGGGCCGATCGCGACGTCTTCGAGGATGCGCGGAACTGCCTCGAGGACACGACCGGGGTCGCGTCGTCCGGCTGCCCTGCCAGGTCTCGCCGCGGGGCGCCGATTCCGGACCCGGACGGGTCGTCAGCGGCGAGGCCGGCGCGCGGTCGGTGCGGCCTCGTCCCATTCGCGATCCTGCTCCGCCAGCAGAGCGGCGCGCCGGGCCGCCGCGGTCGCGGCGTCGCACGGCGGTGCCGCCCCGGCCTCCTCCGGGGGACGCGGAGGAACCGGATCGGACGCGCGAGCGAGGCGGGCCAGCGTGGCGACGACGTGGTCCACGTCACCGGATGTCACGGCGCCCGTCCGGAGGAGCCCGAGACGCGAACACGCGGCGATGTCCGCGCAGGATGCGTCCGCGAAGCGGAGCGCCGCGATCTGACCCGCCGCGAGGGGCAGGCATCCGGCCGGCAGCCCGCGCAGCCGGCCGAGCCTCCGCGCCCGCGTGGCCTCGGGTGCGTGCATCTCCCGCGCGCCCGGGAGCCAGCGCGCCAGCACGTCGAGGATGAAGTGCCGGACGCGCTCGACGCGGACGGGACCGAACTTCCTGATCGTGGCGATCGCGACCGGTGAAGACTGGGCCAGATGACCGAGGTCCGGGAATCCGGCCTTCCGCAGGCGGGCGCGCAGGGACGCCGTCAGCAGGCCGCGCCCGAAGCCCTCGGCCGACAGGCGCTGGATCGTGTCCGGGGACAGGTCGTCGAAGAGGGGAAGGCGGGCGCCGATCTCGGCCATGAGGCTGTCGGACCAGACGGCGCGGAGGGATCGGTCGGGCATCACCGCGGCCGATAGGGCACTTGCCGGGTGTCCGCAACGAACCGTCACCGCGGGCCCGAGAGACGGGCGCCGAAACGGATCGTCGGTCGCGGCATCGCTGGTCGCGCGCGACCGGCCCTGACCCGCACGTCGCCGCGGAAACCGTCCGATCGGGTTACGATCTCACCGCGGTCAGTTCTTCGAGAGCGCAGTCGATCGCCCGGATGATCTGCTCGCTGGTTCGAACTACGGCAGCGTCTCGCGATAGAGCGACGGCCGCTTGCTGCAACGCCCGGAACTGATCGAGCCGGATGGCCGGATCGAGACCGCGCGCGACGGCCGACTGTACGAGGCCGCGGACGAATTCATGCGCCAGTTGCTCGTCGAACGCCTGCAAATTCCGGATCTCTGCCTCTCGACCGCGACACGTCTAACACCGTCGGGATGGGAAGAGATCCGCGCAGCGCCGAGTCGCCGGATCCGGCGCCCGGCCGCACGGCGTCAGCGCGCGAGGGTGGCCTCCGCGATCCTGACGGCCGATTGCGCGTCCGCGGCGACGGCGTCCGCGCCGACGACACGGGCGCTGGCAGGCTCCCGCACGAAGAGCGGCCCGCCGACGATGACGCGCAGGTCCGGGTTGCACGACGCGGCGCGCAGTTTCGCCACGGACACCGCCATCACCGGCAGGAGAATGTCGCAGGACAGCGAGATGCCGACCAGATCGAACTGTTCGGCGCGGACCAAGCTGGCGGGGTCCTCGTCCGCTCCGTTGGTCAGGACCACATCCCACCCCGCCTCGCGGAAGAAGCTCGCCACGAGCGCGAGGCTGAAGAGATGGGTCTCACCGGGACAGGGCATCAGCAGGACGCGGCGACCGTTCGCCGTCACGTCCACGCCCTCCAGATCCGCACACAGGGCGCGGGTCAGGTTCTGGAGGCGACCGAGCGCGAGCGCCACGTCGAGGAAGTCGGCGGCATCGTCTTCCCAGAGCTCGCCCAGATACCGCGCTGCGGGTGCGAACAGGTCGAGCAGCAGGGCATCCAGCGACAAGCCCTCTTCCAGGAGCGCGCGCACCCACTCGGCGTGCGGTTCGCCCTCCATCAGCGCTTGAGCGAGAGAGGCGACGCGCTCAGGCGTCGGTGATCGCGTCGTCGACGCGGGCGACGGCGGATCCGCCCGATGCGCGAGTGCCAGACGCGGCAGGATCTCGTCCTCGACGATCCGGGCGAGACCGGCCTGGATGATGGCCGAGTTGCGTTGGGCCGCTCCGCGAACGGGCCAAGTCCGTCGGTCGACGCGTGCGACACCGATCCCGGCCATTTCAGGCATTGGCTCCCCCGCCGACGCGGCACTATATGTTTTGTATCGGCACCAAGCAACTCGATTAGCGAACTATAATTCCGATCGCTGTGGGATGATTTTGGCTACAGCCTGACGGAACTCATGCGCGCCGCGACCGGTGCGGGCTGTACAGGTCGGTACCGGCACAGAACTGCCGCCTCGGATGACGGTTCCCGTCGGTCCGGCACGGCGGACAGGACTCTCCGGGGCGAAGATCTCTTCACCGAGAGAGCCGGTCGTTCCGCGCCGCCTCTGCGCGCGTCGACTCTTGCGGGCTCGGCAGCCGACGTCCGTGTGACGCGCGCGGCCATGTCGGTCGGCGGAGAGCCCGATGCCGCGCGCCCGCATCGGCGCATCCGGTCACAGCACCGCCAGGGACGACGACGGCGTGCGCTGTCCCGGTCGAGACGCGCTGCGCGACCTTCCTCGCCGGCTGCTGACCGATATCCCGCGCGACAAGGGTATCGCACCGCGGTGAACGCGTTCACCGCTCGAGCCTCTGACGAAGCGGGCCGGCGCGTGATGGGCGCGTGCAGTTCGCCCGGAACTATCGCCGTGCGCGGACCGCCTGGAAGGGCCCGCGCCGGGCGGCGGGCGCATCCGCGGAGCGCCTCAATCGCGCGCCGCCTCGAGGCTGGCGCGATCGACCACGGCGCGCAGCGCCTCACCGCCTTCCATGGCGAACCAGGCCCGCAACATGTCCGTCGTCTCCGGCGTGTCGCCGGGCCGCTCGCGGAACAGGTCGGCGCAGCGAGCCAGCTCGCGCGCCACGAAGATCTCCAGGAAGGCCGCACCGCGGGTTCTCGCGAGTTCGGCGAGAGCGTCCTCCAGGACGCGCCGCATCATCTCGCCGACCATGGCCGAGATGTAGACGGCCTCCGCGCTGCCCTGTTCGGGCTCGTTCAAGCAACTCTCCGATCTGCCCGGACGCGACCCCGAACCGAACAACGGGCAGACGATAAAGGTGGGTCCCGAGGCCGAAGCCTCGGGTTCTGTTGCTAGGCGTACCCACGCCCCGGAAGATTACGCCGCGAGGCGCATCTCCATGCCGACGTTGTCGTTGGCATTTAGAGTTTTGGTCAGGTGCCCGGAACGAGGGTTGCCCGCGCCGAGCCGGTCGAGTCCTTACCGAAAGCCGCATCTTACCCTGCCGAGGCAGGGCAGAACTCGCGATCCCTTTACCGCCCAGTCGAACCTGTTTCACCCCCAGCAGAAGCACCCTGGCAGCGCGCGATCCGCAACGCCGGACGCTCGCCCTCGTCCCCGCGCGGTATCCGGGGCAAGATGCTTCTGGTGGAGGCGCCGGGTACCGCCCCCGGGTCCTGAAGCGTTATTACGAACCGGTCATCAACCTCGCAGCCACCGTAACCCATCCCGGCCCGCCGGTCCATCGCGTGCACGCAGCGATCCTGTCCCGATGTCGGTGGCGCCGCGGCCGGCGCGTGCCCATATGAGTGCGATCCCTCCGCGCAATCCCGTGCTCTGGGCCACGAAGCGGAGGCCGAGATGGCACGCGAACTCAAGACCGGCAGAGCGCAGGGCGTCACGCCCGAGGACTTCAACGAGCGCGTGAAGCGGCTCCTCGCCGACAAGCCGGATCCCCGCAAGGCCGAGCCGGCGCGGAAGAATTTCAAGGTCAACAAGCCGCTCGTGAGGAGCTGACAGGCCGCTACGGAGACGTTCGCCCGGCAGCGAACGTCGTCTCGGAATCCCCCGCGTGCTCGTGCGGGCATCGCAGGCATGGCAAGCTACGAGGTCGCAGCGCGGAGCGCCTCGGGATCCCTATATCTGCGCGATCAGTGGAACGGCTCAGGAGGAGCGACGATGGAAACCGAGAGGGCGGTGCTGGCCGGTGGTTGCTTCTGGGGCATGCAGGACCTCATCCGGCGCCAGGAGGGCGTGGTGTCGACGCGCGTCGGCTACACGGGCGGCGACGTGCCGAACGCGACCTACCGCAACCACGGCACCCATGCCGAGGCCATCGAGATCATCTACGACCCGGCGCGGACGAGTTTCCGGCGAATGCTGGAATTCTTCTTTCAGATCCACGACCCGACGACGCCGAACCGCCAGGGCAACGACAGGGGCCCGAGCTATCGTTCGGCCATCTTCTACACCGACGAGGGCCAGCGCCGCGTCGCCGAGGAGACCATCGCCGACGTCGACGCTTCCGGCCTGTGGCCGGGGAAGGTCGTGACGGAAGTGGCGCCGGCCGGCCCGTTCTGGGAGGCCGAGCCGGAGCATCAGGACTACCTGGAACGGCGTCCCGACGGATATACCTGCCACTTCATCAGGCCCAACTGGGTGCTGCCCGCACGCGCGCCCGCCGCGCAGAGCGCGTAGGCTTATCGGACCGAGGCCGCCGGACAATCGGCGGTCTCGGTCCGCACGGTCGCGACGGTACCGTCGGGGGCCGCGTAGACGCGCCGGTCGTGACGCTGGCGGGCTCGCGGGCCGAGGCGCGTCCGACCGCTGCCGGCTTGGCGCGTCGACGACACCGCTCCGTCCGGCGATGGTCGCGTGCGCCGCACCGGGCGTTCGCGCTGTCCCCGGCGAGCGACGAGGCCGCCGACGAGGCCCGATACGGTCATCCCGCGAGTTCGGGCCTCCTCCGTCCGCCGAGATAGGCCGACCGGATCTCGTCGTTGGCCCACAGGGCGTCGGGGGCGCCCTGCAGGACGAGCCGGCCCGTCTCCAGCACGTAGCCCCGATCGGCGACTGAGAGCCCCATCCGGGCGTTCTGCTCCACCAGCAGCACGGTGGTCCCGCGGCGGCGCACCTCGGCGATGATCGCGAAAACCGCCTGGACGATCACCGGGGCCAGGCCGAGCGAGGGCTCGTCGAGGAGCAGGATGCGGGGCTTGGCCATCAGGCCGCGCGCGAGGGCCACCATCTGGAGCTGGCCGCCCGACAGCGTCCAGCCCAGGGCATCGCCGAACCGGCGGATGTCCGGGAAGAGGTCGAACATCGCCTCGACCTCGTCGCGCAGCGCCCGCTTGCCGAGGCCGGAGCGGTTGGACGCGCCCAGCATGATGTTCTCGCGCACCGTGAGCCCCGGGAAGACCCGGCGCCCCTCCGGGACGTGGGCCACGCCGAGCCGCACGATCGCCTCGGGCTTCAGGCCCTCCAGCGGCTGCCCCTCCAGCAGGATCGTGCCGGCGGCGGGCCGCACCAGCCCGGAGATCGCCTTGAGCGTCGTCGACTTGCCGGCGCCGTTGGACCCCAGCAGCGTCACCACCTCCCCGGCTTCGACCGAGAAGGACAGGCCACGCACGGCCTCGATCTCGCCGTAGCGGACGACGAGGTCGCGGATCTCGAGCAGTGGCGTGGCGGGCGTCGTCATCGCTGGGGTCACGCCGGGGCGAGGTCGGTCTTGAGGCTCGCCGCCGGACCGGCGGCCGCGTCCTCGCCGAGATAGGCCTGGATCACCGCCGGCTCGCGCAGCACGGTCGCCGTGACGCCGTCGGCGATGCGGCGGCCGAAGTTCAGCACCGTGACGTGGCTGGCCACGTCGCTCACCAGCGTCATGTCGTGGTCGATGATCAGGATGGTCAGGCCCTTGGCGGCCATCCGGCGCAGGAGCACCGTGAGGGCGTTCTTCTCGCTCGAATTGAGCCCCGCGGCGGGCTCGTCGAGGAGCAGCAGCGCGGGGTTGCCGGCCAACGCCCGCGCGATCTCGATCAGACGCTGGTGGCCGTACGAGAAGCCGGAGATCGGCTCCAGCGCCCGCTCCTCCAGCCCCACGAAGGCGAGGGCCGCCCGGGCGCGGGCCTCCAGGCTCGCCCGGTCGCGGGCGCCCGAGGGGTTGTTGGGCCGCTCGGCGCCGATGACCACGTTCTCGAGGGCGCTCATGGAGCGGAACAGGCGGATGTTCTGGAAGGTGCGCCCGATCCCGGCCGCCGCCCGCCGGTGCGGGGACAGGCGCGTGACGTCCTGCCCGGCCAGCCGCACGGTTCCCCCCGTGGGGCTGTAGAGGCCGGACAGGACGTTCAGCGTCGTGGTCTTGCCGGAACCGTTCGGGCCGATCAGCGCGTGGATGCCGCCCCGCGCCACCGTGAAGCTCACCGCGTCCACGGCCTTGAGGCCGCCGAAGTGCTTGGACAGGTCCGACACCTCCAGCATCGGCGCCGCGGAGGGCTCGCCCTGGCTCAGGGTCAGTTCGGCGGCGGGCGGCGGGACCGGGCGGGACCGGCGCAGCCGCCGGACCTGGTCGCCGAGGAAGCCCCAGATCCCGTCGGGCATGAACACCACGATCAGGATCACCGCGAGCCCGTAGATCGCGAGGTAGAGCCCGGGGATCTCCTTGAGGAAGCGGAGCCATTCCGGGATCAGGATCAGCAGGGCCGTGCCGATCACGGCGCCCACCGGCGAGCCGACGCCGCCGAGCAGCGCCATCGTCAGGAACACGATCGACTCGGCGAAGGCGAACTGGTCCGGGCTGATATAGGTGAAGCTGCCGGCGAACAGCCCGCCGCCGAGCCCCGCCAGCAGCGCCCCGAGGGCGAAGGCCGCGACCTTGGTGCGGTAGATGTCGATGCCCGAGACCCCCGCCGCGAGCTCGTTGTCGCGCACCGCCCGCATGGCGCGCCCGAGCCGCGTCCGCGGCATGTGCCAGACGAGCCAGCCGACGACGGCCAGCACCAGCACGCACAGGGCGAGGTAGCTCTGCCCGTCCGCGAACAGGGCCGGGCGGCGGATGTTCGGCACGCCGTCGGGCCCGTGCGTGACGGGGATCCAGTTGGTGAGAACCAGCGTCAGGATCTGCTGGAACGAGATCGTCACCATGGCGAGGTAGTGGCCGCCGAGCCGCAGCGTGGAAGCGCCGAGCGCGGCGCCCAGCACGACCGCGAGACCGAGGCCGGTGATCAGGCAGATCCAGAAGTTCAGGCCCCCGTCGACCGTGCCGAGTCCGACCGCGTAGGCACCGATCCCGAAGAAGGCGGCCTGGGCGAGGTTGATCTGCCCGCACAGGCCGAGCACCACGGTGAGCCCGATCACCGCGATGGCGTAGGTCGCCGCCTGCATCAGGATGTTGAGGGCGTAGCCGCTGAGCGGCGTCGTCGCGGCCAGCGTCACCAGGGCGGCGGCCAGGACCGCGTAGGCGAGGCTCCCGAGGGGCAGGCGGCGCGGCGGGGGCGCGGGAGCCGCTGCGGCCGGGCCGGCGACGGTGGAGGGGCGACCGCTCATGCCTTCTCCGCCACGCGCTCGCCGAACAGGCCCTGCGGGCGCACGACCAGGAACACCACCAGCACCATGAACGCGAAGGCGTCCTTGTAGGGGACCGAGATGTAGGCCGCCCCGAAGGTCTCGATGATGCCGAGCGCGAGGCCGCCGATGATCGCCCCGGTGACGTCGCCGAAGCCGCCGATGATCGTCGCCGCGAAGGCCTTGAGGGCGATCGTGGCCCCCATCTGGATCGACACGAACAGCACCGGCGCCACCAGGATGCCGGCGATGCCGCCGAGCACCGCGCTGTACACGAAGGTCAGCATGATCATCCCGGCCACCGGGATGCCCAGCAGGGCGGCCATCTCCTTGTCCTGGGACGTCGCCTGAAGCTTCTTGCCGACCAGAGTGTGCTCGAAGAACCAGTACTGGAACGCCACCAGGGCCGCCGTCACCGCGATGATCAGCAGGTACTGGCTGTCGAGGAAGACCGGCCCGAGCAGGAACCCTTGCGTCTCGAAGACGGGCGGGAGCACCTGCGGCTGAGGCCCGTAGAGGGCGAGCGTCGTGTTCGCCAGGAAGATCGAGGCGCCGATGGTCGAGATGATCACCGGCAGGTAGCTGCGGTGCCGCAGCGGGTAGTAGACGCCGAGATTGAACAGGGCGCCGAGCAGCGCCATCCCGCCGAGGGTCAGGAGGAGGGAGAGCCAGTAGGGCCACTGGAGGTCGACGGCGAAGACCACCATCAGGAAGGCCGCCACCATCGAGAACTCGCCCTGCGCGAAGTTCACCACGTTGGTGGCGCGGAAGATCAGCACGAAGCCGAGCGCCACCAGGGCGTAGACGGAGCCGATGCCGATCCCGGTGAAGAGGAGCTGCAGGATCAGGTCCATGCGGTCCGCACTCTCGCCTCCTCCTCCGGATGTCGTTCACGCACCCCGAACACGTCGGCCGGCTCACCCTTGGTAGAAGTCGATCCGCCGGTCGAAGACGATGTTGCCCTTGTCGTTGCGCACGACGTTGTAGCCGTGCAGGCCGTCGCCGTTCTTGTCGAAGTTGTAGGTTCCCTCGGCGCCCTCGTGGCCGCGCACCGCCAGGATCGCCTCGCGGACCGCCTGCGGATCGGTCTTGCCCGCCGCGTTGATCGCCTTGGCCAGCACCGTGACCGCGTCGAAGGTCCAGGAGGACTGGTTGTCGGGCGCGATCTTCATCGCGGCCCGGTAGGCCTTGCCGTAGGCGCGCGCGGCGTCGCCCGACTCCTCGGCGTAGTCGGCCACGCCGTAGGTGCCGTACAGGGACGGCCCGGCGAGCTTCAGGGCGGTGACGTTGGTGATCGAGGGCGAGCCGACCCAGGGCGCGGTGACGCCGAGCTGGCGCAGCTGCCGGGCGAAGATGCCGATGTCGTTCTCGAAGGTGAAGTACGAGCCGATCACGTCGGCGCCGGACTGACGGATCGCCAGCACGACCGGCGTGAAGTCCTGGCTCTGGTTGGTGTAGCCCTGGTCGAGGGCGACCGTGGCACCGCCCTTGGCGAGGCTCTCGGTCAGCGCCTTGGCGCCGCTGGTGCCGAAGGCGTCGGTGGAGTGGATGATCGCCCACTTCTTCTTGCCCAGCCCGTTGACGCCGTGCTCGGCGATCACCCGGGCCGAGAAGGTGTCGTTGGGGCGGAAGCGGAACAGCCAGGGATTGCCGAGCTGCGTCAGGACCGGGTCGGTGCCGCCGAAACAGACGGGTTTTCCCGTCTTCAGGATGTCGGGCGCCATCGCGTGGTTCTGGGTCGAGCGGATCGAGCCGAGGAATCCGACGAGGTCGCCCTGCGACGCCAGTTTCGAGAAGGCGAAGACCGCGCCGGGATTGGTGGTCTGATCGTCCTCCGTGACGATCTCCAGGGGCTTGCCGAGCACGCCGCCGGCCTTGTTGACCGTCTCCAGGGCGATCTTGGCCCCGGCGAGCGCGTAGCGGCCGGCATCCGCGCCGGGCCCCGTCACCGGGAGCACCATGCCGATCCGGACGGTCGACCCGGCGCCCTGAGCGCAGGCCGAGCGGATCACCCCCGGCGCCAGGCCGCCCGCGACCGCGGATGCGGCCCCCGTCAAGAAAACGCGGCGCGTCGTCCTCATTGGCGTATCCGTCCCACCGCCGATGCTCGGGCCCGGCGTTGGCGACGATGGTCCCTATTCCGCGCGCCGATGTCTATCCTGCAAACCTTCGACGCTCAGCTTCGATGAGAGGAAGCTCTCGGATCGTCACTGGACCGCTTTCGCTGCGGTGCGGCGAGGGCGAAGACGATGACGGCGAGATACCGCTCGCATACACTCTGTCCTGACGCGCGCTCGGAACGCGAAGATCCGAACAGGCGCGATCCGGAATGTGTACTTTCAGGCAGAGATCCGGCGTTCCTCTGCGGCGCGGGCGAGCGCAACAGGCGCTATAGGATCGGTGTACGCGCGCGGGAGAGGCGCGGGAGAGGCCTGGCGCGACCGGCGCATTCCGCGAGGACGCGCTTCCGTTTTCCAGCGAACCGTTGCACCGTCGAGCTTCCAGCACGGGGCATCGCGACCTGAAGCGCGCGCGGCGTACGAGCGGGCGCGCGCCCGCCAGTACCGCGACCGGCCCCGTCATCCAGTCGCGAGGCCGAACCTCCCATGGCGCCCATCATCACGACGGTCGAGGATCTGCGGCGGGTCGCGAAGCGGCGGGTGCCGCGGATGTTCTACGATTACTGCGATTCCGGTTCGTGGACGGAGTCGACCTACCGCGCGAACGAGACCGATTTCGCCGGCATCAGGCTCCGCCAGCGCGTCGCGGTCGACATGACCGACCGTACCCTCGCCACGACGATGGCCGGTCAGGCCGTCGCGATGCCCGTCGCCCTGGCGCCGACGGGGCTCACGGGCATGCAGCACGCCGACGGCGAGATCCTGGCGGCGCGGGCGGCGGAGGCGGCGGGGGTGCCGTTCACGCTGTCGACGATGAGCATCTGCAGCATCGAGGACGTCGCGGAGAACGTCAGCAAGCCGTTCTGGTTTCAGCTCTACTTCATGCGCGACCGCAGCTTCAACGACCGCCTCATCGACCGCGCGAAGGCGGCGGGCTGCTCGGCCCTGGTCCTGACGCTGGACCTCCAGATCCTCGGGCAGCGCCACAAGGACATCCGCAACGGCCTGTCGGCCCCGCCGCGGCTGACGCCGGGCACGGTCCTCGATCTCCTGACCAAGCCGCGCTGGTGCTGGTCCATGCTGCGCACGCAGCGCCGGACCTTCCGCAACATCGTGGGGCACGTGGACGGCGTGCGGGATACCCGCTCCATCTCGGCCTGGACGGCGGACCAGTTCGACCCGCGCCTGGACTGGGACGACGTGCGGCGGATCCGCGACCGGTGGCAGGGCCCTCTGATCCTGAAGGGCATCCTGGACGTCGAGGATGCCGAGAGGGCGGCCGCGACCGGGGCCGACGCGCTCATCGTCTCGAACCATGGCGGGCGGCAGCTCGACGGCGCCCCCTCGTCCATCGCCGCGCTTCCCGGGATCGCGGACGCGGTCGGCCGGCGCGTCGAGGTGCTGATGGACGGCGGGATCCGCTCGGGCCAGGACGTGCTGAAGGCCGTCGCCCTGGGCGCGAAGGGCGTGTTCATCGGCCGCGCCTTCCTCTACGGGCTCGGCGCCTACGGCCAGGCCGGCGTCGCCCGCTCCCTGGAGATCATCCGCACGGAACTCGACATGACGATGGCCCTGTGCGGCCATCGCGACATCCGCGCCGTCGACCGGTCGATCCTCTGGACGCCCTCCGCGCAGGAGGCCCGGGAGGATGCGCCGCCCCTGCGGCGCGTCGGGCCCTGACGGCGGGCGATCGCCGGTCCGATGCGGACTTTCACGGTGTCGCGGTTTCCGATCCGGCATCCCTCGCGAATCGCGCGTCGCCGCGGCCGAGGCGTTCCAGCGCGGCACCGGGCCGGGGCCCTCGCGCCGAGCCCGAGCCACAACGACAACGGGGCCGCGGCCCCCGGGGGGGGGGGCGCGCCGGGGTGGGGCGCCGTGG
>NZ_JBKFBI010000154.1:0-13861 GCF_053346095.1 Methylobacterium sp. A52T
GCTACGCCCTGACGCATCACCGGATCGACAACCCCGTCCGGCTCCCGGAGGGGCCGGCGGCCGAGCCCGCCCGCGGCGACGCCGTCGCCTACGTGGGGCGCCTCACCCGGGAGAAGGGCGCCGACCTCGTGGCCGACGCCGCCCGCGCCGCCGGGCTCCCGGCCCTGTTCATCGGCGCCGGGCCCCTGGAGGCGGAGCTGCGCGCCCGGGACGGCGTGGAGGTGATCGGCTGGCAGCGGCCCGAGGCGGTCTGGGCGACGCTCCGGGCCCGCGCCCGGGCGCTCGCCGCGCCCTCCCGCTGGTACGAGACCGGGCCGCTCACGGTCTACGAGGCGCTGGCGGCCGGCATCCCGGTCGTGGCCTCCGACCGCTCCGGCGCCGCCGAGAAGGTCCGGCACGGCCGGACCGGCTTCGTGGTCGCGCCGGAGACCGCGCCCCTCGCCGAGGCGTTCGCGGCGCTCCGGGACGACGCCCTGGCGGCCGCCCTCGGAACCGAGGCGCGCCGCCTCTTCTGGGCGGCCCCGATGGGTCTGGCGGCGCACACGGCGGCGCTCCGCGCGCTCTACGCCGGCCTGGCCGAATCGGCGGCCGGTGCGATGCAGCATCCGCCCGCGCTCGCCCTGGAGCAACGGTCCTGACGCCTCCGGCACGCTCGGTATACCAGAAGAATTCACGATCCGTTCGCACTCCTCTGGACAGGGAGATAGTTTTTTGCCAATCGGGCTGCCGCCGGGATCAGCAATCTCAGCCGCCTGATTCAATGGCGTAGCTTGCTCGCAACCTGCACTCGGGCCGCGGCACCGTGATGATGACTTCGTGAGATCATCGGATCGGAATTTTAACGGGCCTCCGGATCCGCGAGTGCGCCCCGAACCTGCACTTGACTTCTTGTTGCAGTGCAACATATAGAGGGGCGTCAACGCGGACGCATGCGGCGTCCCGCTCCAAGGATGATGCTGGAGACATCGATGCAGATCCCGAACTTCGAGATCCCGACCGAGATGCGCGACTTCGCCGACAAGAGCGTCGATCAGGCCCGGACCGCCGTCGGCACCATGATGGCGAACGCCGTGAAGGCCGCCGAGCAGGTCCAGGCCTCGGGCCAGACCTTCCAGTCGACCCTCAGCGCCGCGGTCGCGAAGGGGTTCGATCACGCGCAGGCCAACGCCAACGCGACCTTCGACTTCGCCCAGAAGCTGGTGCGCACGAAGGATCTCCGCGAGGCGTTCGAGCTCCAGTCCGAGTTCGTCCGCAGCCAGTTCGCCGCGCTCCAGGCCCAGGCCAAGGATTACGGCACCCTGGCGCAGAACGCCGCCGCCCGCTGAGGCCGGCCGCCCCGGTCCGCGATCGGGGCACGAAGATCGGGATCCGGCAGGGCCGCCCAGGCCCGCCGGATCCCCCGCTCTGACGCCCGGGCGTCACGGGCCCGGCGCCGACACCGCCGGCGAGCCGGCCGCGCACGACCTCCGGCCGCCGCTCCGTCGGGACGGGCCGACGCCGACAGGAGGAGATCGCGCGATGGGAAAGCCGCGTCGACCGAGGAGCCGTCCCGCCGGGACGCCCCAGCCGTTGCAGGACGCGTCGGCCACCCCCGAGATCCAGGCCGCGGCCGCCCCGATCGCGGCGGATGAACCCGCTCCCGATCCGGCGCCTGACCGATCGCCTGACCACACCGCCGAGGCCGTCCGGACCGGCGCCAAGACGGTGGACGCGGCCATGACCGGCGCGGCGCCCGGTGGGGCGCCCGAAGCCGCGGCCGAGACCGCGCCCGACGGCGCGGTGGACGTCCCGTCCGACCCGGTGGCCACAGCCGCCGAGACGGCGTCCGAAGCCGAGTTCGAAGCCCGGTCCGAAGCCGAATCCGGAACCGAGGCGGTGATCGACATCGCCCCCCCGCCGGTGCCGGGCACGGGTCCGGGACTCGCCGCGGCCGCGAACCGAATCAGCTTCACCCCCGACCGCCTCGACGTCGTCGAGATCGGCTCGATCATCGCCCGCTACATGCGCGGCGAGGGCGAGGCGGCCGTCGCGCATCTGCGGGCGCTCTCGGGCGCCCGCTCGCCGGCCGACGTCATCCGCCTGCAGGTCGGCGAGGTCCAGCGGGCCGCCGACGCGTCCCTGACCTGCTGGGTCACGGTGGTCGGGCAGGCGAGCCGGGTCGTCGCGTACCGCTGAGGCGCGGCGCCGGGGCGGCCGGGACTTGTCGCATCCCGGCCACAAGGCCGGCCCGATCGAACCCGCGGCGGCAACGGCCCGTTAACCAAGCCGGTCCCATGCCTTAACGGAGGGCACGGGAGACGACACCGGACCGATGCCGAACTGCGCGCGCCTGATCCGTTCCGCATGGCTCCGCCTCGCCGTCGCGCTCCTGCCGGCGCTGGCGGGGATGCCGGCCGCCGCACAGAACGGCGAGAAGCCGGCCGTCGCCATCGGGGCCGACGTCGCGAGCCAGGCCGGCACCACGCGCCTCACCCTGACGCTGTCCCGGGCCGTCGAGGCCCGCGGCTTCGTGATGGAGCGGCCCGACCGGGCGGTGATCGACCTGCCCGAGGTCAATTTCCAGCTCGATTCCGGGACCGGCAGCCGCCGCGACGGCCTCGTGCAGAGCTTCCGCTACGGCCTGTTCGCGCCCGGGCGGTCCCGCATCGTGATCGACCTCACCGCCCCGGCCACCGTCGGGAAGATCGAGACCGCGACGCGGCCGCGCGACGGCGCGGTGCTGCTCACGATCCCGCTGCAGCGCGCCGACCGCGACGCGTTCCGCAAGGCCGCCGCCACCGCCGATCCCGCCCCCGCCCAGGCCCGCGCCGCGCCGCCGGAGCCCGCCGACCAGCGGCCGCTGATCATGGTCGATGCCGGCCACGGCGGCACCGATCCCGGCGCCATCGCGGTGGGCGGCGTGTTCGAGAAGGACATCGTGTTCGGCTTCGCCCAGGCCCTCGTGGCGAAGCTGGAGGCGGGCGGCCGCTACCGGGTCCGGATGACCCGCGACCGCGACGTGTTCGTGCCGCTGGCCGAGCGGGTGCGCCTCGCCCGCGACGCCAGGGCCGACCTGTTCGTGTCGATCCACGCGGACTCGATCTCGGCGGCGCCCCAGGTGAGCGGCGCCACGATCTACACCAATTCCGAGAAGGCCACGGACGCCGAATCCGCCAAGCTCGCCGAGCGCGAGAACCGGGCGGATTCCGCCGCGGGCGTCGACGCCGCCGAGGCGCCGCCGGACATCGCCGACATCCTGCAGGAGCTGACCCTGCGCGAGACGCGGGGCTTCTCGTCGGGCTTCGCCCGCACCCTGATGGGCCAGCTCGCCCCCGTGATGAAGATGAGCGCCAAGCCCCACCGCGAGGCGCGCTTCGTGGTGCTGCGCTCCCCCGACGTGCCGAGCGTGCTCGTGGAACTCGGCTACCTCTCCAGCAAGCGCGACCTGGAGATGCTGCAATCGCCGGAGTGGCGGGCCGACGTCACCGGCTCCATGGCCAAGGCGATCGACCAGTTCTTCACCAACCGCGCCACGCTCGGCCGGCCGGCCCCGACGCGCCGCGCGGCCGCCGCCGCCCCAGTTTCACCATAGATAGAGTGTCGATACGGGACGTCCGACGCCCCGTCGCACGGCCGCCGAAACCGGCATTCCGAGGGGGTCTCACGGGACCGTCCGGGGGCCGGCCGCGCAGCGCGCGGGGTGCACGCGCCGGATGAGCCGATTCCGGCATTCGGCCGGGCCAGCGACGAGCGGAACACCGGATGCGTCTGATCCTCCGTTTCTTTGGGATCCTGTTCAGCGCCGCCGCGGTGCTGTTCGTGGTCGGCGCGGCGGTGGGCGGTTACTTCTACTGGAAGTACAGCCAGGACCTGCCCGACCACGCCGCGCTCTCCAATTACGAGCCGCCGGTGATGACCCGCGTCCACGCGGCGGACGGCTCGCTGCTGGCCGAGTACGCCCGCGAGCGCCGGCTGTACCTGCCGATCCAGGCAATGCCGAAGATCGTCGTGGCGGCCTTCCTGTCGGCCGAGGACAAGAACTTCTACAAGCACGGCGGCATCGATCCCGAGGGGATCGTGCGCGCCTTCCTGACCAACGCCAAGTCGGGCAAGCGGCAGGGCGCCTCGACCATCACCCAGCAGGTCGCCAAGAACTTCCTGCTCTCCTCCGAGCAGACCTACGACCGCAAGATCAAGGAGGCGCTGCTCGCGCTCCGGATCGAGGCGGCCTACTCGAAGGACAAGATCCTCGAGCTCTACCTCAACGAGATCTTCCTCGGCACGATCGTGCCCGGCCGCAACCTGCACGGCGTCGCGGCCGCCGCGCTCGACTATTTCGGCAAGTCGGTCCACGAACTGACCATCAACGAGGCGGCCTACCTCGCCGCCCTGCCGAAGGGGCCGAACAACTACCACCCCTACCGCAAGACCCAGGCGGCCCTCGACCGCCGCAACGAGATCATCCGCCTGATGGCGGAGAACGGCTACATCACCCGGGAGGAGGCGGATTCCGCCAAGAAGATGCCGCTCGGCGTCAACCCGCGCGTCGCCTTCCCGAACGCCGCCAACGCCAACTACTTCACCGAGGAGGTCCGCCGCGAGATCTCCGAGCGCTACGGCGAGAAGAAGCTCTACGAGGGCGGCCTCTCGGTGCGCACGACCCTCGACCCGAAGATGCAGGCCTGGGCCCGCAAGGCGCTGGTCGACGGCCTCGTGCGCTACGACCAGGCCCATGGCTGGCGCGGTCCGGTCACCAAGGTCGACCTGACCGGGCGCGACTGGGGCATGGCGGCGGCCGAGGTCCCGGCGCTCGGCGACGTGGCGCCCTGGCGGCTCGCCGTGGTGCTGGGCAACGGCGGCGGCGGCGTGCAGATCGGCCTGCAGCCCCGGCGCGAGGCCTCCGGCCAGGTCGGCAAGGACCGCGAGACCGGCGTGATCGTCCCCGAGGGCATGCGCTGGGCCGGCCGCGCCAATCTCCAGCCCGGCGACATGGTCTACGTCGAGGCGATGGACGGCGGCCGCGGCCAGTTCCGCCTGCGCCAGAAGCCCGAGGTCTCCGGCGCCATCGTGGCCATGGACCCGAACACGGGCCGCGTGCACGCGATGGTCGGCGGCTTCTCGTACGACGAGTCCGAGTTCAACCGCGCCACCCAGGCGATGCGCCAGCCCGGCTCCTCGTTCAAGCCGATCGTCTACTCGGCGGCGCTGGACAACGGCTACACCCCCGCCTCGATCATCCAGGACACCCCGATCACCATCGAGGCCGGCCCCGGCCAGGAGGCCTGGACGCCCTCGAACTACGACGGCAAGTCGGGCGGCCCGCACACCCTGCGCTACGGCATCGAGCACTCGAAGAACCTGATGACGGTCCGGCTCGCCAAGGATGTCGGCATGCCGCTCATCGCCGAGTACGCCCGCCGCTTCGGCGTCTACGACGACATGCTGCCGGTGCTGCCCATGTCGCTCGGCGCGGGCGAGACCACGGTCATGCGCATGGTCACCGCCTACTCGATGCTCGCCAACGGCGGCCGGCGCATCCGGCCGACCCTGATCGATCGGATCCAGGACCGCATCGGCGAGACGATCTACCGGCACGACAACCGCAAGTGTATCGGCTGCGACGCCGAGAAGTGGTCGGGCCAGGACGAGCCGAAGTTGGTGGACGATTCTGAGCAGGTGCTCGACCCGCTGACCGCCTACCAGATGGTCTCGATCATGGAGGGCGTGGTCCAGCGCGGCACCGCCACGATCCTGAAGCAGATCGGCAAGCCCCTCGCCGGCAAGACCGGCACGACGAACGACGCCAAGGACGCGTGGTTCGTGGGCTTCTCGCCGGACCTGGCGGTCGGCATCTATATCGGCTTCGACAAGCCCCGCTCGCTCGGCGACCGCGCCACCGGCGGCGGCCTGGCGGCGCCGATCGCCCTGGAGTTCCTGAAGACGGCCCTCAAGGACAAGCCGCCGACGCCGTTCCGCGTGCCCCCGGGCATCAAGCTGATCCGCATCAACCTCGCGAGCGGCACCCGCGCCGGCTCGGGGGAGGGCGCCGGAACGATCCTGGAGGCGTTCAAGCCGGGCACCGCGCCGCCGGATTCCTACTCGGCGCCGTCCTCCGGCGGCGGCGGCCAGGCGGCCGCCCCGGCGGCGGTCGCGCCCGATCCCGACCGGGCCGCGCAGGCCGGCGGACTCTACTGAGGCGGCTCGCCCCCGCCCGGCTCCCTCTCGACCGAGAGGGCTCACAACCGAGATCGCTCTCAGCCCAGGTCGGGTCCCCCGGCCTGGGCTTTCGCGTTACGGATCCGGGGCGACGGTGCGACGGACGGGTCATCGCCGGGTCGAGAGGCCCGCGATCGCGACCGACACCGTCCGGGATCGCGCGGCTTTGCCCGAAGGGCCGGAAGGCGCGGCGCCCATATAGTGCGGGCCGTTCTCGCGCGGAGTCCGCCTTTCGGCACCGCCCCGCGTCGCGCTCCGCAGGCGCACAGAAAAAAGCCGCCCCGGAGGGAGCGGCTCGAGGAGTCATCAGGGAGGCATCAAAACAGAGCGGACAAACATGTCCAACTCGACATCCAGATCACTGGATGCCTGTTTATGCCTCGAAAACCTTAATGCGGAGTTAAGGCGCGTTCTCGCCCGTCGATCTCAGGCCGCCAGGCTGTCGAAGAGCCCGCGCCCGTCGGTGCCGCCGACCAGATCCTCGACGAAGTTCTCCGGGTGCGGCATCATCCCGAGGACGTTCCCGGTCTCCGACAGGACGCCCGCGATGGCGTTGAGGGAGCCGTTGCGGTTCGCCTCGACGGTGATCGCGCCGGTCGCGTCGCAGTAGCGGAAGGCGACCCGGCCCTCGCCCTCGATCCGGGCCAGGGTCTCGGGTTCGGCGAAGTAGTTGCCTTCCCCGTGGGCGACGCAGACGTCGATCACCTGGCCCCGGGAGTAGGCGCTGGTGAAGCGGGTGTCGGTGCGCTCCACCCGGAGCGTCTGCCGGTGGCAGATGAAGCGCCGGTCGATGTTGCGCATCAGCACGCCGGGCAGCAGGCCCGATTCGCACAGGATCTGGAAGCCATTGCAGATGCCGAGCACGAGGCCGCCGCGGGCGGCGTGGGCCCGGACCGCGTCCATGGCGGCGGCCCGGCCGGCGATGGCGCCGCAGCGCAGGTAGTCGCCGTACGAGAAGCCGCCGGGCAGGACGGCGAGGTCGGTGCCGGCGGGGAGCGCGTGGTCCGCGTGCCAGACGAGGCTCACCTGCGCGCCGGAGCGCCGCAGGGCCCGGACGACGTCCGACTCGCGGTTGGAACCCGGGAAGACGACGACCGCGGCGTGCATCAGAGGATCTCGATCGCGTAGTTCTCGACGACGGTGTTGGCCAGGAGCTTCTCGCAGGCCGTGCGCAGCGTCGCCTCGGCGGCGGCGCCGTCGGCCGCCGACACCTCGATGTCGAAGACCTTGCCCTGCCGGACGCCGTCGACGCCCTCGATGCCGAGGGACCTGAGGGCGGCCTCGATCGCCTTGCCCTGCGGGTCCAGCACACCGGTCTTCAGGGTGACGATGATACGGGCTTTCATGGATCTACGGGTCTCACGCGTGTCGGGACGGGGGTGTGACCTGCGACAACGTCACACAGACCGTCGCCGGTCGCTTCTAACAGGAAGGCCGGCGCACTGTCGAACACGCCGCACGCATAGGGATCATTCCGCCGCTGGATGCAACTTGAACGAAGAAGCCGCCCGCGCGCGCTCGTTCAGCGATGCGCCGCCGGGGCCGGGCCCCGCAGGGGCTCGATGCTGGTCGCCCGGCGCCAGAGCTGGAGCATGATCCAGGCCGCGAACAGGCTGAACAGCCCCATCAGGACGTGTCCGACCCGGTCGCCGAGATCGAAGATGCCCGCGATGGCCCAGCCCGCCGCGATGGCCACGGCGAACACCTCGGTGCCGACGAGGACCATCATGCTGATGATGGTGATGGCGTTGCGCCCGTTCACGAGATCCGCCCTCGAAAAGATTTCGGGCCCCGGACGAACCGTCCGGGACCCGCGCAGCTAGCCTACAGAGGCGGGGCGATGCAACCGACCGGACCGGTCCGGGCCGCCGCCCGGACTAAGACTCGGCCGCGGCTCGGACTGCGACCCACCTCAGCGCGGCGCGCGCTTGGCCAGGATCCGCTGCAGGGTCCGCCGGTGCATGTTGAGGCGCCGGGCGGTCTCGCTGACGTTGCGGCTGCACAGCTCGTAGACGCGCTGGATGTGCTCCCAGCGGACTCGGTCCGCCGACATCGGGTTCTCGGGCGGGTCGGCCCGCTCGCCCGGCTGCGCCATCAGCGTGCCGTGGATCTCGTCGGCGTCGGCGGGCTTGGCGAGGTAGTCGAAGGCGCCGAGCTTCACCGCGGTGACCGCGGTGGCGATGTTGCCGTAGCCGGTGAGGATCACGCCGCGGGCCTCGGGCCGGCGCTCCTTGAGGCGGGCGATCACGTCGAGGCCGTTGCCGTCGCCGAGGCGCATGTCGATCACCGCGAAGGCGGGCGCGCGCGCCTCGACGGCGGAGACGCCGTCCGCGACGCTGTCGGCCACCTGCACGTGGTAGCCGCGGCTCTCCATGGCGCGCGCGAGGCGGGTCTGGAAGGGCTTGTCGTCGTCGACGATCAGCAGGCTGCGGTCGGAGAAGGCGGCCAGCGGATCGGCATCGTTGATCACGGCGGGGTCGGTCGCCGCCGAGGTCCCGGGCTGCGTGAGCATCCGGCACTCCTTTCGGGTTTTCGTCGTCGGGTTCTTGGTCTGTCCCTCATATAGGTACGGCATCGCCCGGTGGCAGGGGGGCGCGGATACTGAGTTCCGGAGAATGTCGCGGCGCGGCGCCGCGCTCGAAGATGTGCCGGGCCCAGGAGACGCGCACGATCGCCCCGTGGGCGTCCGGCGCCGCGACGTTCATCAGGGCGAGCTGCGCCCCCGAGCGCTCGATCAGGGTCTTGGCGATGAACAGCCCGAGGCCGAGGCCGGCCCCCACAGTCCCGCCGGATTGCGGCCGGTCGTGGCTGCGGGTGGTGACGTAGGGCTCGCCCGCCCGCAGCAGCACCTCGCTGGAGAAGCCCGGCCCGTCGTCGCGGATCTCGATCCAGACCCGGTCGGGCGTCCAGCGCCCCTCGACGGTGACGCCGGCCTCGGCGAAGTCGACGGCGTTGTCGAGGATGTTGGCGAGCCCGAACATGACGCCCGGGTTGCGCCGGCAGGCCGGCTCCGGTCCCTCGCCGGCGCTGGTGACGGCGAGGGCGGCGCCGAGTGCCCGCTGCGGCGCCACCAGCTCCTCCACGAGGTGGCTGAACGTCACCGTCTCCAGGAAGCCGGCCCCGGCCCCGTCCCCGTCGAGGGAGGTCAGCTTGCCGAGGATGCCGCGGCAGCGGTCGACCTGCTCGCGCAGCAGGTTGAGATCCTCCGCCACCGCCGGCGAGGCGGTGGGGCCGAGCTGGCGGATCAGCTCCTTGGTCACCACCATGATCGTGCCCAGCGGCGTGCCCAATTCGTGGGCAGCCGCGGCCGCGAGCCCGTCGAGCTGCGACAGGTGCTGCTCGCGGGCGAGCACCAGCTCGGTGGCGGCGAGCGCCTGGGCGAGGAGCCGGGTCTCCTCGGCGACCCGCCACGCGTAGACGCCCGTGAAGGCGGTGCCGAGCAGGATCGCGGTCCAGACGCCGGAGACGTACAGGAACGGCAGCTCGATCCGCCCGTCCGCGAACCAGGGCAGGGGCCGGTGCACCAGGGCGAGCAGCGTCGCGAGGCCCACCGCCAGGAGGCCGAGCGCCAGGGTCCGCTCGGGGGGCAGGGCGGTGGCGGAGATCAGCACGGGGGCGAGGAACAGCAGCGAGAACGGGTTCTGGAGCCCGCCCGTGAGAAACAGCAGGGCCGCGAGCTGCACGATGTCGAAGGCCAGCAGCAGGGCCGCGGAATCGTCGCTGAGCCGGTAGCTCGCCGGGAAGCGGATCCGCAGGGCGAGGTTCAGCCAGGACGAGGTGGCGATCACCAGGAAGCACCAGCCGAACGGCAGCGGCAGGCCGAGGCCGAACTGCGCCCCGACGACCGCCGCGCTCTGGCCCGTGATGGCGAGCCAGCGCAGGCGGACGAAGGTGTCGAGCCGCAGGTGTCGCGCGTCGCGACCGAGGCCGCTGAGATCGGTATCGGGCATAGGCTGTAACGGGCTGTAACGGGCTGTATCGGTGCGTCGCCGGACGGACCCGCCGCCGCGGCGTCCCCTGGACTCCCTTCGCATGACGCGGCGATGGGAATCCCGGCACACCGCCCCGGACACGTCGTCGCTGGCGGACGATCGCCCGCGGACGTGGTCACAGGCAAGTCGCCGCAGCTCCGGGATGTTCCGCCCGCGTTCAGGGTGGAGCATTATCCTACCGACTCGGGTTGCAGGGGGTATGGGCCGCGCGGCTCGATGCCCGCGGCCGGAGCGAGACCGCGAGGTGACGATGCTGCTGGCCTATTCCCTGTACGAGGGCGCGCGCGCCCTGATGGCACCCGCCCGCGTCGCCGCCGACCTCACCCGCTACGGTCTGCAGATGCCGGGCAATCCCCTGGCCTACGGACCCTACGCCCGCGCGGTCAGCGCCGGCTGCGAGATGTTCGAGCGCGTCACCCGCCAGTACGGCAAGCCCGCCTTCGGCTTCACCGAGACGGTGGTGGACGGCGCGGCGGTCCCGGTCACCGAGCGGGTGGTCTGGGAGCGGCCGTTCTGCCGCCTGATCGCCTTCGACCGCGCGTTCCCGGCGGCCCCCGCGGAGCCGCAGCCCAAGCTGCTGATCGTCGCGCCGATGTCGGGGCACTACGCCACGCTGCTGCGCGGCACCGTCGAGGCGATGCTGCCGAACCACCGGGTGTTCATCACCGACTGGACCGACGCCCGGATGGTGCCGCTCTTCGCGGGCCAGTTCGATCTCGACGACTACATCGACTACCTGCAGGAGATGTTCGCGGTCCTGGGGCCGGACCTGCACGTCATGGCGGTGTGCCAGCCGGCGGTGCCGGTCTTCGCCGCGGTGGCGCTGATGGAGGCGGCCGACGAGCCGGCGGTGCCGACCTCCATGACCCTGATGGGCGGCCCGATCGACACCCGCCGCTCGCCCACCGCGGTGAACTGCCTCGCGCAGGAGCGCGGCCAGAAGTGGTTCGAGCAGAACACGATCAGCCTCGTGCCGCCGATCTACCCGGGCGCGTGGCGCCGGGTCTATCCGGGCTTCCTGCAGCTGTCGGGCTTCATGGCGATGAACTTCGACCGCCACGTCACCGCCCATTCGGACATGTTCGACCATCTGGTGACGGGCGACGGCGACTCGGCCGAGAAGCACCGCGAGTTCTACGACGAGTACCTCGCCGTGATGGACCTGACGGCCGAGTACTACCTCCAGACCGTGCAGACGGTGTTCGTCGACCACGCCCTGCCGACGGGGCGGATGACGCACCGCGGCACGCCGGTCGATCTCGGCGCCATCCGCCGCTGCGCGATCCTGGCGGTCGAGGGCGAGAACGACGACATCTCCGGCGTCGGCCAGACCAAGGCGGCCCTCGACCTGACGCCGAACTTGTCCGAGGCGCGCAAGGCCTACCACCTCCAGGCCGGCGTCGGCCATTACGGGGTGTTCAACGGCTCGCGCTACCGGTCGGTGATCGCCCCCCGCATCGCGGCCTTCATCCGCGCCATGCAGGCGGTTCCGGGCACGCGGAGCGGCCACCTGCGGCAGGTGGGCTGAGGCGCCCATTCCGGCGCCCGCCACCCCGGCTGTCCCGCCTCCGCGGGGGCTCGCGGACTCCCACAGCGCAGGCCGAAGGGCGAGGGGATCTCCGGCCTCGCGCTCGATCCCGAGCTGCGAAACGCTGTGCGATCCCGTGTCCGATCGATGATGTCGGCATAGCCGTCATCGCGGCGCACGCGATGACGGTGCGGGACATGTCGACCGAGACGCCGCGCGCTCCGCGATCCTGAATACATAACGCAGTGACGGCCGGGCTGGCGCGGGCCTTGCGAGACGCCGCCCGTGAGTTCGAGCCGCACCGACACAGCCCCTCTCCATGCCGACGTCGCCCCGTGGCCGGCGGCGGTGCGGACGCGCGCCCGGACGTCGTTGTCACCACGGGCCATTGCGCCCGCGCATCAGAACCGTTCAAACTCGCCCGCAAGGTGCGGGCCGGCGACCGATGCTTGAGATCCGCACCGCCAGGGAGAAGACGATGGACCGCAGGACCTTTCTCAAGGGTTCGGCTGCGCTCGGTTTGGCTGCGCCGCAGCTCGCGCGGCCGGCCCTGGCGCAGGGCGGCAAGGTCCTGCGCTTCGTGCCGCAGGCGAACCTCGCGAATTTCGACCCGATCTGGGGGACCCAGTACGTGGTGCGCAACGCCGGCACCCTCGTCTGGGACATGCTCTACGGCGTCGACGCGCAGCTGAAGCCGCAGCGCCAGATGGTCGAGTCCGAGGAGGTCTCGGGCGACAAGCTGACCTGGACCTTCCGGCTGCGCCCCGGCCTGAAGTGGCACGACGGCGAGCCGGTGCTGGCCAAGGACGTGGTGGCGAGCCTCACCCGCTGGATGGCCCGGGACCCGATCGGCCTGATGATCCGCGGCATCCAGGACGACCTCACGGCGACCGACGACAGGACCTTCCAGTGGCGCCTGAAGAAGCCGTTCCCGAAGCTGCTCTACGCGCTCGGCAAGACCAACGCGCCGATGGCGCTGATGATGCCGGAGCGGATCGCCAAGACCGACCCGTTCACGCAGATCACCGAGTATGTCGGCTCGGGCCCGATGAAGTTCGTCCGCAACGAGTGGGTGCCGGGCGCCCGGGCGGTGTTCGAGACCTTTACCGACTACAAGCCCCGCGACGAGCCGAATTCCTGGCTCGCGGGCGGCAAGCGCATGCTGGTCGACCGGGTCGAGTGGGTGATCATGCCCGACCCGGCCACCGCCTCGGCGGCCCTGCAGAACGGCGAGGTCGACTGGTGGGAGAACCCGATCTCCGACCTCGTGCCGCTCCTGCGCAAGAACGGCAGCCTCAACGTCGATATCGCCGACCCGCTGGGCAATGTCGGGTCGTTCCGGATGAACCACCTGCACCCGCCCTTCGACAACCCGAAGATCCGCCAGGCCGTCATGACCGCGATGAGCCAGGAGGATTACATGCGCTCGATCGTCGGCGACGACGACAGCCTGTGGAAGACGCTGCCGGGCTTCTTCACGCCGGGGACGCCCCTCTACAGCGAGGCGGGCGGCGGCAATGTCGGCAAGGGCGACATCAAGCTCGGCCAGAAGCTGCTCAAGGAAGCCGGCTACAAGGGCGAGCCGGTGGTCTGCATCGTGGCCCAGGACCAGGGGATCACCAAGGCGCAGGGCGACATCACCGCCGACCTCCTGAAGAAGATGGGCTTCAACGTCGACTTCGTCGCCACCGACTGGGGCACGACCGGCACCCGCCGGGCCTCCAAGGCGCCGCCGTCCCAGGGCGGCTGGAACATGTTCCACACCTGGCACGCGGGCGCCGACTGCATCAATCCGGCGGGCTACCCGGCGGTGCGGGCGAGCGGCGAGAAGGCGTGGTTCGGCTGGCCGAACATCCCGCCGGTGGAGACCGCCATCGCCGAGTGGTTCGACGCCGCCGACCCGGCCGCCGAGAAGGCCGCCATCGACAAGGTCAACGCCGCCGCCTGCGAGGGCGTGGTCTACGTGCCCACCGGGTTCTTCCTCGGCTACCAGGCGTGGCGCAAGAACGTCTCCGGCATCGTGAAGGGGCCGATCCCCTTCACCTGGGGCGTGTCGAAGGCGTGATGGCGCGGGTGGTCATGACGGCGCGTGCCGCGCTCTCCCCCTCTCCCCGCGCGCGGGGAGGGGGGGCGGGGGGGGCTGGTG
>NZ_JBKFBI010000155.1:0-13595 GCF_053346095.1 Methylobacterium sp. A52T
GCCGGACGCCCCCCCCCGCACCGTCCCCCCCCGGCGGGGGGGCGCGGGCGCGGCGGCCCGCGCCTCGGTGGCGGACGGGCGCGGCAAGCAGGTGATGGACGCGATCCGCGACCGGGTGCGCCGCATGGAGGCGCACGAGGCGCGGCGGATGGAGCGGCGGCAGGCGGCGGTGTCGCGGATCGCCCTGGCCATCTGGGTCATGGTCGGGGCCCTGGCGGTGCTGTTCGTGCTGTTCGCCGTGTCGGCCCTGCGGGAGGCGACCCGGCGCAACCGGCTGTCGCGGTTCCTGCCGCAGGAGCTGGTCCTGCGGCTCGCCGACGGCGACGGCAGCCTGAAGGCCGGCCGCCGGCAGCACGCCGCCATCGTGTTCGTCGACATGCGCGGCTCGACCACCCTGGCCGAGAGCCTGGATCCGCACCGGCTCTCCGAGTTCCTGTCCGCCTTCCGGCGGCGGGTGACGCGCCTCGCCCGCCTGCGGGGCGGCGTGGTCGACAAGTTCATCGGCGACGGCGCCCTGGTGGTGTTCGGTCTGCCCGAGCCCCGGCCCGACGACGCCGCCCGCGCGCTCGCCTTCGCGCGGGACCTCGTCGCGGTGATCGCCCGCTGGACCGACAGGGCCGGACCCGCGCAGGCCGTGCGCATCGGTGTCGGCGTCCATTACGGCGAGGTGTTCTGCGGGATCATCGGCGAGGCGGCGCGCTACGAGTTCACCGTGCTGGGCGACGCCGTCAACGTCGCCGCCCGCCTCGAGCAGGCGACCAAGCTCCACGGCGTCCCGATCCTGGTCTCGGAGGCCGCGCGGCGGGCCGCGGGGGCGCCGGCCGAGGCGTGGCGCGAGGTCAGCCGCGAGCCCCTGCGGGGGCGCCGCGAGGGCATGGCCTACCACACGCCCGCCGCCCCGGGAGCGGCCGGTACCGGCCCCCGCCGGGAAGAAGATATCGGACGCTCGGCGGTCGAACCGGCCCTCTGAGAAGAACCTGCCTGTCGCGGGGATCGAATGGAGAACAAGCATCTCCCCGCGCAGCGAAATTCGAAAGACGTGTCCATTGCGAACGGGCCTGCCGAGGGCGACATTCGGCACCATGCGCAGCGCCTCTGAAAACCAGTCGCCGGCCTTCGATCCGTTCGGCGAGCCCGTCGCCGACGGCGTCGCCGGCGCCTGCCCGGCCACCTCGACCGGCGATCGCACGGCGCGGCGCGTCGGCGGTGCGGTGTTCTGGACGCTGGCGCTCGCGATCCTGGCCGGCCGCGTCTACGCCTACGATCTCCCGGCCGTGCAGGCCGTCGCCTCGCACGCCGCCCAGGTGCTCGCCCTGCGCTGAACCCCCGGTCGAGCCTGTCGAAGGCGACCCGCGCGGCGCGCAGGTTGCGCGGCCGCGCGCCGTTCCCGGAGAGCGAGGCCGCGGCTTCGGCCCGTGCGGGCCGCGGGGCCCCTCCCGGTTCAGTCCCCCTTGAGGTGGCGGCGGACGGCCTGGGCCGTGACGGCGGAGACGCGCACGTTCGATTCCTGCGTCACCCCGGCGATGTGCGGCGTGAGGATCAGGTTCGGCACGTCCGCGAAGACGGCGCCCGCCGCCGCGTCGAGGGGCTCGCGGTCGAACACGTCGAGCGCCGCGCCGCCGAGATGCCCGGACCGCAGGGCTTGCGCCACGGCGGCCTCGTCCACCACCCCGCCCCTCGCCGCGTTGATCAGGATCGCGCCCTTCGGCATCCGCGCCAGCGCCGCGGCGTCGATCAGGCCGCGGGTCCGATCGGTGAGCGGCACGTGCAGCGAGAGCACGTCGCTCTGCGCGATCAGCGCGTCGAGCGCCAGGGGCCGCACGGGGCCGTAGGCCGGGTTCCAGGCCGGGTCGTCCGCGGCCACGAAGGGGTCGTGGGCGGCGATTGCCATGCCGAGGGCTGCCGCCCTCCGGGCGGTCTCGCGGGCGATCGACCCGAAGCCGACGAGGCCGAGGCGCTGGCCGGCGATCTCGCGGCCCATCAGGGCGTTGCGCGGCCACGTCCCGGCCGCCACGCGGGCCGTGGCCCCATAGGCGCCGCGCAGGAGCAGCATCGCGGTGGCGACCACGTACTCGGCGACCGCGCCGTCGTTGGCGCCGGTCGCCGGGTAGACCGCGATGCCCCGATCCCGGCAGGCCGGGACGTCGATGTTGTCGAGGCCGACGCCGAGGCGTCCGACGACTTTGAGATCGCGGGCGGCGTCGAGCAGGGGGCCGCGGACCTGGGTCCGGTTGCGCACGATCAGGGCGTCGGCCTCCGCCACGGCGGCGGCGAGGTCTCCGGGCCGGTCGACGAGACCCGGATCGTACTGCACGTCGAGGCCGGCGAGCTCGGCCGCGATCGCGGCCTCGTCCATGAACTCGCTGATGACGACCTTGGGCATGGCGCGCCTGTGTCCCGGTTCCGCGTGGTCGTCTCCCGCTAGAGCCGTTCCGGCCCGCGTGGCAACCCGGATCCGGGCTCGCTCGCCCTCAGGCGACCGCGCGGACCGCCCGCTCGGTCGGGAGCGCCCGCCGGGGCAGGCTCTCGATCAGGCCCGGGATCTCCTCGGGCGGCCGGGCCGGGCTGTACAGGAAGCCCTGCGCGCTGTTGCAGCGCCGCAGCCGGAGCAGCTCGGCCTGCTGCTCGGTCTCGACGCCCTCCACGGTGACGTCGATGCGCAGGTCGCGGGCGATGACCATGATCGCCTCGATCACCGTCAGGCATTCGGGGCGGCCGCTCAAGTCGCGCACGAAGGCGCGGTCGATCTTGATCTTGTCGACCGGGAACTGCGTCAGGTAGCTCAGCGAGGAGTAGCCCGTCCCGAAATCGTCCAGGGCGATCCGCACCCCGAGCGCCCGCAGGGAGCGGAGATTGTCCAGCACGTGCGGCGTGTTGGCCAGGAAGATCGACTCGGTGATCTCGATCTCCAGGCGGTCCGGCGCGAGGCCGGTCTCGACCAGCACCGCCGCGACGTCGGCGAAGAAGTCGGGCCGGCGGAAATGGACCGACGAGATGTTCACGGCGACGCGCAGGCGCGCCGGCCAGGTCAGCGCCTCCGCGCAGGCCCGCCGCAGCGCCCAGCGCCCGATCGTGAGGATGAAGCCCGTTCCCTCGGCGATCGGGATCACCTCGGCGGGTGAGACGGGGCCGAGACCGGGCCGGGTCCAGCGGAGCAGCGCCTCGCAGCCGACCACCTGGCCGTCCTGCAGGCCGACCAGCGGCTGGTAGTGCAGCGCCATCTCGCCGTCGGCGAGGGCCTGGCGCATCGCCTCGTCGAGTTCGTGCCGGCGCTGGACGCGCACGTCCAGGTCGCGGTCGAAGCCCCGCCAGCGCCCCTTGCCGCCCTGCTTGGCGCTGTAGAGCGCGAGATCCGCCTTCCGGAGCAGGTCCTCGGGCTCGGTCGCGTCCGCGGGGGCGCAGGCGATCCCGACGCTGACGCCGATCTCCGCCCGGACGCCGTCGATGAGGTAGGGCTCGCGCAGGGTCGCGATCGTGGCCTCGGCCAGGGCCTGCGCGGCCGCGCCGTCCCGGCCGCGCTGCAGGATCGCGAACTCGTCGCCCCCGAGACGGAACGCCTGCGCGTCGGCCGGGAGCAGGGCGCGCAGGCGATCGGCGACCTGCCCCAGCAGGGCGTCGCCCGCGGCGTGGCCGATGCTGTCGTTGACGGTCTTGAAGCCGTCGAGGTCGAGGTAGAGCAGGCTGACCGTCGCGTCCGGGGCCGGTTGCGCGTTCTGCGGCGCGTGCTGCGGCGCGTTCTGCGCGGCGGCCGCGCAGGCCTCGGACGCGACGTCGTGGAACATGACCCGGTTCGACAGGCCGGTCATCGGGTCCCGGGTGGCCAGATAGGCGATGTGCGCTTCCGCCCGGCGGGCCTCGGTCACGTCGGAGCCGACGCCCCGGAACCCCGCGAAGCGCCCCTTCTGGTCGAGGAACGGCTTGCCGCTCAGCCGGAGCCAGCGCCGGCCGGCCGGCGTGTCGACGGCGATCAGGTGCTGGTGGAAGGCGACGCCCCGCCGCAGCCGGTCCACGAGGTCGGCGCTCTGATCGGCCTCGGGGGGCGCCTCCGCCCGGCCGGCGAGCAGCGCCGGGAACGAGGCGTGCTGGAGCCTCTGCACCGGGCAGGCCAGCACGTCCGCCATCCGGGTGGAGACGTGCTGGAACCGTCCGGTCCCGTCCGTCTCCCAAAGCCAGTCGCTGGCATTCGCCTCGAAGGCATTGAGCAGCAGCCCGATCGTCTCGCTCTGGTCCTCGACCCGCACGCGGTCGAGGATGCGCTGGCGCGACAGGCGGCTCATGCGGCTCACGCTCGTCACCACGAAGATCGCGTAGACGGCGAGCAGGAAGCCGATGCTGAGCGCGACCGGCTCCCCGGACCGGGCCAGCCCGACGAAGCTGCCGACGATGACCGGGACCGCGAACAGGTACGAGACCGACAGGAGCGGGCCGACCACGTAGGCGTCCGAGATCAGGCCGGCCACGATGGCGACGACGAGCAGCCGCGCGTCGCCGCCGGAGGGGGCGAACAGCACGACCGGCAGGGTCGCCCAGGCGAGGCCCAGAGCGAAGGCGAGGCCGGCGGAGATCCGGCAGCCCCACCGGACGGTGTGCGCCGAGGCGGTGTCGCCGTGGGTGCGCCAGTAGAGCCAGGTCGCGTAGGTCGCCGCCGTGATCAGCACCGCGACCACGGCGAGCAGGCCGAGGAGGTAGGTGTGCGAGGCCGAACCCCAGAAGAAGTACGCGACGGCCAGCGCGATGATCAGGTGCGTCACCGCCGAGTAGGTGGCGAGCTTCAGCGTCTCGTCGAGGAGCCCCGCGCGCACCTGCAGGCGGTAGCGGCTCGGCAGCGCCTCGTCGGCGTCGGGACCGAAGAGGCGGACGAGCAGCGATCCCGGCCGGCGGTCCGGCCAAGTCCCCCGCCGCGCGCCCGGCCCGGTCGCGCCCGCGGAGATCTCGGGCGGCGTCTCGGGCGACACCTCGAGCGACACCTCAGGCGGCATCTCAAGCGGCATGGGCCGCCCCCTGCCCGGCCCCTTGCTCGGCCCCCTGCCCGGCCCCGTGGCGGGGCGCGACCCTCATGGTCAGGCCGCCCCTGGGCCGCAGGGTCACGCGGAACTGCGCCGCCGGCATCTCGGCCGTCACCGGCCGGAGGCGGAAGGCGGGCAGCAGCGTCGCCAGGACGACGAGGCACTCGGTCAGGGCGAGGCCCATGCCGATGCAGACCCGCGGGCCGGCGCCGAACGGCAGGTAGGCGTAGCGGTCGCGCGCGGCGGCCCGCTCCGGCGCGAAGCGGCCCGGGTCGAACGCCTCCGGCCTGTCCCAGAGCAGCGCGTGCCGGTGCAGGGCGTAGACCGGCACGTGGACCGACTGCCCGGCCGGCACGACCGTGTCCCCGAGCCGGACCGGGGCCCGCGTCCGCCGCACGATCAGCGGGGCCGGCGGATAGAGGCGCATCACCTCGAGGATCACCTGGCGGGTGTAGGGGAGCCGGTCCACGAAATCGGGATCGGAGTCGGGATCGGCGCCGAGGCGCGCCATCTCGGCGACGACGCGCCCCTCCACCTCCGGGTGCTCGGCCAGGATCCGGAAGGTCCAGGCCAGCGCCAGGGCGGTGGTCTCGTGGCCGGCGGACACGAAGGTCAGCAGGTTGTCGACGAGGCTCGCCTCGGTGAGCGGCGCGCCGGTCTCCGGGTCCCGCGCCTGCAGCAGGAGGCCGAGGAGGTCGGAGCCGGGCTCGCCGCGGGCCCGGCGGCGCGCGATCGTGCGGGCGACCTCGCCGCGCAGGTAGCGCACCGCCTCCGCCCCGGCCCGGGACCCCGGATGCGGGACCCAGGCCGGCGCCCGCAGCATCTCCAGGGCGATCTTCCAGCTGGTCTGGCCGAGATAGGCGTCCATCGCGGCCCCGAAGGGCCCGACCTCCAGGTGGGGATCGCCCGACACCATCGTGGCGATGATGACGTCGAACGTCGTGCGCATCATCTCGCGCAGGATGTCCCGCTCGCTCCCGGCGGGATCGGCGTCGCGCCAGCGCACCCGCGTCGCCGCGGCGGCCCGGGCCATGGCCGGCACGAAGCTCCGGACCCGGTCCGGGCGGAACATCGGGGTCGCGGTCCTGCGCTGACGCCGCCAGTGGGTCCCGTCCGCGGTGAGGACCCCCGCGCCGAGGGCCGGGGCCAGCGCCCGGAGCATGAACGGCTCCCGCTCCAGCGCCTCGGCCTGGTCGACCATCAGGCCGCGGATGTGACCGGGATCGCAGACGTAGGTGGTCCGCTGGCCGAGGAAGCGGGTTGTCACCAGGGGTTGTGTGTAGATCTGCCGGGGCCAGGCCTCGATCAGGCTGCCCAGCATCGTGACGAGCACGGATGGCAGCGCGACCGCCTCGGCCACGCCCTCTGCCACGGCCGCCGCGAACGGCGGCCGTCCCGGCGCGCAGACCCTGAACGTTCCGACAGCGGGCATACCGGCTCCCTCGCGGGACCAGATTCGAGGTTCAACGTTAAGTTTTGGCTTGCCGCCGCGGCGCCGTCGAGGGCTTCCCCCGGCGCCGGGGCGGAAACCGCCGCCTTGCTTACCGGGAGCTTACCGGATTCCCGGGAGGCGCCGCGGACGCCCGGGGGCGGCCTTCCCTAGCGGTCCCGGGTCGCGCGGGCCTGAGCCTCGAGGGCCTCGTGGAGCCGGCCCTCGATCAGGAGGGCCGAGCCGTAGTGGAACTCGATGTCGAAGGCGTGGCGCTGGTTCATCGAGAGCGACGCGCTCTGCATCGCGATGAGATGGCCCTCCGCGTCGAACAGGCCCGAGCCCGATCCGCCGTAGCCGTCGTTGCAATCGTGGCGGGCGCGGCGGATCGCGCCCTCGCTCGGCGGATCGATCCGCCGGACGGCGCAGGATTCCCGGCTGCTCTGCCCCCGGTAGTTCTCGTGCCCGGCCGGTGAGACCATCGTCACCGGGAGCGTCAGGTCGCCGGTCGGAAGGGTGGGCGGGTCCGGGATCGGCTGCGGCCGCGCCTCGGCGGGCTCGGCGAGGCGCAGCAGCGCCCAGTCGTCGGTGATGTGCAGGCGCCGCGCCTCGGGCTCGACGCCGAGTTCCAGGATCTCGGGCACGAAGGCGTAGTTCCGGCCTGCTATCTGAAAGTAGCAGTCGGCCACGGTTCGAGTAACCTCCAGTTGTCGATTGCGGAAATTGTGCGCGTTCATCAGCACGAGGGACCGGCTCCCGATCAGCCACGCGGCGGCGGCCTTCTGGGGAATCCCGTCCGGGCGCCGGCACCACAGGACGCCCGCGCCGGGAAAGCGCTCCAGGTCGGCCCCCGTCAGCTCGCGCCGCCCGTCCTGCTGGTACAGCGCCGCGAGACGGCGTTCCCCGCCGGTCCCGGCCGCCAGGGCCGCAGGCGCCAAGGTCGCGGGTGCCAGGACCGCGGGCGCCAGGGCGAGAGCCGCCCAGCAGGCGGCCAGCGCCGGAGAGCGGGCCGCGCAGCCCGTGACATGACCCATGGCGTCCTCCCGGGACGGGTCGGCGGACGGCTCCGGGCCCGCACGCCCGCGTATCGTTTCCACCTGTCTGGCCCACCTGTCTGGGATGGCGGCCGGCTCTCGGTCAAGGTCTCCGTGATCTTACCAGATCTCCGGTGTTCTGTTGCCAAATCGTCCCGAAAAGAAATGTTTCGTTTTGCAAAGACACGCATTACAAGCCGTGCGAATAATCAAGTGGCGCACAACGATAATAAGTCTTTCATAAGCTCAGCGAATACTGGAAATAGGCCGGTTATCGCGACGCTGGAGGCGGATTTGTCGGTGAAAGTCGTGTCGCCATCGAATCGACACCACGATGACTGCGAGGCCAAACGGCGTGGCAGTCCGGCGAGGAGACGCAGGATGATCAGGCTCCGGAATTCCGTCTCGGCATTGGCGATCATGGCGCTCGCGCCGGTCGCCATGGCGGGCGTGGCGCAGGCCAACGACAAGCTCGTCGAGAAATCGAAGAGCGACGAGAACTGGGTGATGCCCGGTAAGAACTACGACTCGAACAATTACAGCGACCTGACGCAGATCAACAAGAGCAACGTCAAGCAGCTCAAGCCGTCCTGGACGTTCTCCACCGGCCTGCTCAACGGCCACGAGGGCGCGCCGCTCGTCGTCGACGGCGTCATGTACATCCACACCTCGTTTCCCAACAACACCTTCGCCCTCGGCCTCGACGATCCGGGCAAGATCCTCTGGCAGGATAAGCCCAAGCAGAACCCGGCCGCGCGCTCGGTGGCCTGCTGCGATCTCGTGAACCGCGGCCTCGCCTACTGGCCCGGCGACGGCAAGACCCCTGCGCTGATCCTCAAGACCCAGCTCGACGGCAACGTCGCCGCCCTCAACGCCCAGACCGGCGAGACGGTGTGGAAGGTCGAGAACTCCGACATCAAGGTCGGCTCGACCCTCACGATCGCCCCCTACGTGGTGAAGGACAAGGTGATCATCGGCTCCTCGGGCGCCGAGCTCGGCGTGCGCGGCTACCTCACCGCCTACGACGTCAAGACCGGCGCGCAGGTCTGGCGCGCCTACGCCACCGGCCCGGACGAGGACCTGCTGCTCGCCAAGGACTTCAACATCCACAACGCCCATTACGGCCAGAAGGGCCTCGGCACCTCGACCTGGGAGGGCGACGCCTGGAAGATCGGCGGCGGTACCAACTGGGGCTGGTACGCCTACGATCCGGGCACCAACCTGATCTACTTCGGCACCGGCAACCCGGCGCCGTGGAACGAGACCATGCGTCCCGGCGACAACAAGTGGACGATGACGATCTTCGGCCGCGACGCCGACACCGGCGAGGCGAAGTTCGGCTACCAGAAGACGCCCCACGACGAGTGGGACTACGCCGGCGTCAACGTGATGATGCTGTCCGACCAGAAGGACAAGGACGGGAAGATGAGGAAGCTCCTCACCCACCCGGACCGCAACGGCATCGTCTACACCCTCGACCGGACGGACGGCACGCTGGTCTCGGCCAACAAGATCGACGACACCGTCAACGTGTTCAAGTCGGTGGACCTGAAGACCGGCACGCCGGTGCGCGATCCGGAATACGGCACCCGGATGGACCATCTCGCCAAGGACATCTGTCCCTCGGCGATGGGCTACCACAACCAGGGTCACGATTCCTACGACCCGAAGCGGCAAGCCTTCTACATGGGCATCAACCACATCTGCATGGATTGGGAACCCTTCATGCTGCCCTACCGGGCGGGTCAGTTCTTCGTCGGTGCGACGCTGAACATGTATCCGGGCCCGAAGGGTGACCGGCAGAACTACGAGGGCCTCGGCCAGATCAAGAGCTACAACGCCATCACCGGCAAGTTCAACTGGGAGAAGATGGAGCGCTTCGCGGTCTGGGGCGGCACCACCGCCACCGCCGGCGACCTCGTCCTCTACGGGACGCTGGACGGCTTCATCAAGGCGCGCGACTCCGACAACGGCGACCTCCTCTGGAAGTTCAAGCTCCCGTCGGGCGCCATCGGCTACCCGATCACCTACACCCACAAGGGCACGCAGTACGTCGCCATCTACTACGGCGTCGGCGGCTGGCCGGGCGTGGGCCTGGTGTTCGACCTCGCCGACCCGACCGCCGGTCTCGGCGCGGTGGGCGCCTTCAAGAAGCTCGCCAACTACACCCAGATGGGCGGCGGCGTGATGGTGTTCTCGCTGGACGGCAAGGGCCCGTACGACGACCCGAACGTCGGCGAGTACGCGCAGCACGCCGCCAAGTAAGGGCCGCGCGGCAGGCCTCCGAGCGAGGCCCGCCCGACGACCTCCCACCTGACGACCTCCCGCCGGCCCGACGGGCGGGGGGGGCTCGGGGGGGGTCCCCGCGGGCGGGGGGGGGCGCCGGCCCCCCCCCCCCCCCCCCCCCCCCCCCCCCCGCCGCCCCGCGCGCCGGCGGGATCTCGGGACGGATCCGAGCGGGCGGGGCGGCGCCATGCCCCGCCCCTCCGGCCCCTCCGGCCCCGCCGGACACGCCACAAGAAACGCTTCGACAACAGGGATAGACGTCCATGCCGCGCCCGCGCGCACGCATCCTGGCGGCCCGCTTCGCCGCCGTCCTGACGCTCGCCACCCTGGCCGCCGGGCCGGTGGCGGCCCAGGAATCCGAGGCCCAGGCCATCCAGTCGGATCCCGGCAAGGCCCCGGCCGCCCCGCCGGCCGACCCCGCGACCCTGCGGATCTGCGCCTCCGAGAAGCAGCCGCCCCTCTCGATGAAGGACGGCTCCGGGCTCGAGAACCGCGTCGCGGTCGCCGTCGCCGAGGCGATGGGGAAGAAGCCCGTCTTCGTCTGGCTCGAGAAGCCCGCGATCTACCTCGTCCGCGACGGCCTGGAGAAGCGGACCTGCGACGTGGTCGTCGGCCTCGACAGCGACGACCCGCGGGTGCTGACCACCCGGCCGTACTACCGGAGCGGCTACGTCTTCATCACCCGCGCCGACAAGGATCTCGACGTGAAGTCCTGGTCCGACCCGCGGCTCAAGACCCTCGACCACATGGTGGTGCCGTTCGGCTCCCCCGGCGAGGCGATGCTCAAGGATATCGGCCGCTACGAGGAGGACATGGCCTACCTCTACTCGCTGGTGAACTTCCGCTCGCCGCGCAACCAGTACACCCAGATCGACCCGGCCCGCATCGTCAGCGAGGTCGCCAACGACAAGGCCGATGTCGGCGTCGCCTTCGGCCCGGACGTGGCCCGCTACGTCAAGAATTCCCCGACGCCCCTGCGCATGACGCTGGTCCCGGCCGACACGGTCGGCAGCGACGGCCGCAAGGTCCCGCAGGTCTTCGACCAGTCGATGGGCGTGCGCAAGGACGACGAGGCCCTGCGCAAGGCCCTCGACGCCGGGATCGAGAAGGCCCGGCCCGCCATCGCGGCGATCCTCAAGCAGGACGGTGTGCCGGTCGTCGCCTCTAACTGAGGCTGCCCCACCGAGACCACCCCACCGAGACCGGCCCACCGAGACCGGCCCGGCGCGTCCGGGCCATCGATCAGGACATCAGGACCCGCTCAACAGATGCACATCGTACGTTCGGCCCGCGTCGCCCTTCTCACCCTCGCCGTGGCGATGCCCGCCGCGGCCCGCGCGCAGCCCCAGGCCGGCCCGCAGACCGGCATCGTCTTCCGCAACACCATCACCGGCGAGGCGATGGACACGGCCGAGGGCAAGCCGGGCGGGCGGGACACGCAGGCGGTCAAGACCTTCTTCCAGACCGGCAAGAACCTCTACATCGACGACAAGTCCTGCCTGCGGAACGGCGAGAGCCTGTTCCTGACCTCGTGCTCCGGCTGCCACGGCCATCTCGGCGAGGGCAAGGTCGGGCCCGGCCTCAACGACGATTACTGGACCTACCCGGCGAACACGACCGATGTCGGCCTGTTCGCGACCCTCTGGGGCGGCGCCAACGGCATGATGGGACCGCACAACGAGGATCTCAATCCCGACGAGATGCTGCAGGTCATCGCCTGGATCCGTCATCTCTACACGGGCCCGGTGAAGGATGCCGAGTGGCTCACCGACGAGCAGAAGAAGACCTACAAGCCCTTCAAGGAGGGCGAGACCTTTGCCAAGGACGTGCCCGGCCAGTGCAAGCCGCTGGACTAGCCGTTCTCGGCAAGTCGCGCCCCGCGCAAGACGGGGCGAACCGGCGGCCCGACCGGCCGCCCCAGGAAGAGACGGAGGAATCTACGATGCGCACAGTGATCACGGCGGCGATGCTGATCGCGGGGGCGGCCTTCGCGGTGCCGGCGCTGGCCTACGACGGCCAGACCTGCAAGGCGCCGGGCAATTGCTGGCAGCCGAAGCCCGGCTTCCCCGAGAAGATCGCCGGGACCAAGTACGATCCCAAGCACGACCCGAAGGAGGTCAGCAAGCAGGCCGAATCCATCAAGCAGATGGAGGAACGCAACAGGAAGCGGATCGAGAACGCCAAGAAGACCGGCAAGTTCGAGTACGACGTCGCCAAGATCTCTTCGAACTGATCGCGACCGATCCGACCGTCCTGGGGCCGGCCCGCGCCGCGGCGCCGGCCCGCAGCGACGCTCGGCAGCGCACGCCGCATCGACACGCGCAGGCACCGCCATATGAACACCCTCCGTTCCGGAGACACGATGCTCACCGACTGGCGGGCGGCGGCGGCCCGCTTCGAGGCGGAGGTCGCCAAGGCAGTGGTCGGGCAGGAGCGGGCGATCCGCCTCGTGACGATCGCGATCTTCGCCCGCGGCCACGTGATGCTCGAGGGCGATGTCGGCGTCGGCAAGACCACCCTGCTGCGGGCGGTGGCCCGGGCGCTGGGCGGGGCCTACGAGCGCGTCGAGGGCACGGTCGACATGATGCCGACCGACCTGATCTACCACACCTATCTCGGCCCGGACGGCCGCCCGCGGGTCGATCCCGGCCCGGTCCTGGCCCGGGCCGAGGATCTCTCGGTGTTCTTCTTCAACGAGATCAACCGGGCGCGGCCGCAGGTCCACGCCCTGCTGCTCCGGCTGATGGCCGAGCGCAGCGTCCAGGCCTTCGGCCGCACCTACGCGTTCCCGAACCTGCAGGTCTTCGCCGACCGCAACCGCGTCGAGCGCGAGGAGACCTTCGAGCTGCCGGCCGCGGCCCGCGACCGCTTCCTGATGGAGATCGGGCTGGAGGCGCCCCGGGACGCGGCGGTGCGCCGGAGCTTGGTCTTCGACCCGCGCTTCCACGACACCGACGCCCTCGTCGGCGCGGTCGCCGAGGGCGTGCTCGACCACGCCCGGATCGGCGGCATCGCGGCCGCGATCCAGCACGCCGTCCGCGCGGAGCCGTCGATCGAGGCCTACGTGGTGGCCCTCTGGGACGCGCTGGTCCGCCCCGCGGAGGCCGGGATCCGGCTCCCGGGCCTCGACACCGCCACCCTGGTGCAGGGGGGCGCCTCCCCGCGCGGCGTCGCCTTCCTGGTGCGCGCCGCCCGGGTGCGGGCGTGGCTGGAGGGCCGCGAGTGGCTGGTGCCCGAGGACGTGCGGGCGGTCTTCACCGAGGTGATGGCCCACCGCGTCTTCCTCGAGCCCGTCCACGAGCTGCAGCGCGGCGCGATCGTGCCCGCCCTGTGCCGGGCCGCGTTCGAGACGGTGCCGGCGCCGTGAGCGACCCGCGCACGGCCGACATCGTCTACCTGCCGCGCTGGCGGCCGCGCGGCAGCCGGGCCGGCCTCCACCGGGGGCGCGACGCCGGCGGCGCCGGCCCGTTCCGCGATCAGGTGCCGTTCCTGCAACTGCCGGACGCGCGCCGCATCGACCTGCGCGCGACGCTGCGCGACCCGTTCGAGGGCGTGCATGTCCGCCGCTTCGAGGCGCGGACCGCGGTCGAGACCTGGGTCCTGGTCGATCTCTCGGCCTCGATGGGCTTCTCCGGCACGGCCGATCGGGCGCGGCTCACGGGCGATCTCTGCCGGGCGCTGGCCGTCTCGGCGACCCGGATCAGCGACGGGTTCGGCCTGATCGGCTGCGACGAGACCCTGCGCGACGACCTCACCCTGGCCGCCACCCGCCACCGGGGCGCGGCCGTCGCCGCCGCCGAGCGGGTCGCGGGCGCGCCGCGCGCGGGGCGCGGCTGCGCC
>NZ_JBKFBI010000156.1:0-13458 GCF_053346095.1 Methylobacterium sp. A52T
GGGCGGTGCCGACCCGCCCCGCCATGGCGCCGGCGCCCGGCGCGACGGCCGCCTGCATGGCCTCGCCGCGCAGGCGCAGCAGCCTGGCGGCGTCCGCGACGGTGAGGCTGCCGGCGGCCGCGAGCGCGGCGTACTCGCCGAGCGAGTGGCCGGCCACGCAGGCGACGTCGCGGGCGAGGTCGAGGCCGCGCTCGGCCTCCAGCACGCGCAGCACCGCGAGGCTCGCCGCCATCAGGGCCGGCTGGGCGTTGGTCGTGAGGGTCAGGTCCTCGACCGGCCCCTCGAACATCAGCCGCGACAGGTTCTCGCCCAGGGCGGCGTCGACCTCGTCGAGCACGGCCCGGGCCTGCGGGAAGGCCTCGGCGAGGTCCCGCGCCATGCCGACCGCCTGGCTGCCCTGGCCCGGAAAGATGAGTGCGCGCATGGTGCGTCCTGGTCGCCGGCGCCGCGCGGCGCGCGAACGCCGCCCGTGTCGGCCGAAACTCTGGAATGGCGCGCGCACTCGCACCCGCGGCGCTGGGTGTCAACAATGCGCCGCACCATGATGCCGCAGCGACGCGGCCCTCCGGCCCCCCGGCGTCCGGCCCGATCGGACCGGCACGCCCGCCGGACGCGCGCCGGGTTCGCGCCGGACGCGCGCCCTGCGCAACCCGCTGTGCTTGTTGCACAACGGCATCCGGTGTAGAGTGGCGCCATACCCGACATCACCCGTCGCTCAAGCCCAAGGAGCCGCCCCGCATGGCGCGCGTCACCGTCGAAGACTGCATCGAGAAGGTCGAGAACCGCTTCGAGCTGGTGCTGCTGGCGAGCCACCGGGCCCGCCTCCTGGCCGCCGGCGCCCCGCTGACCATCGACCGCGACCGCGACAAGAACCCGGTCGTCGCCCTGCGCGAGATCGGCGACGAGACGATCACGGCCGACGACCTCAAGGAGCAGCTGATCCACTCGATGCAGAAGTACGTCGAGGTGGACGAGCCCGAGGCCGAGACCGTTCCGCTGCTGTCGAGCTCGCCGGCCGCCGCCGCGGTGGCGCCGCAATCCTCCAGCGACGACGCGGCGGTCCAGTTCGACCGCATGAGCGAGGAGGACCTGCTGCGCGGCCTCGAGAACCTCGCCCCGCCGGTCGAGACCGACGACGAGGGCGAGTGAGCCTGGACACGTGGGCCTGGATGGGCGCGACCTGACAGAGACCGGACCCGGCGGAGACGCCGGGTTCTCTCGTTCCGTGGCCGGCCCGCCGGCATCCGGCGCGGCCCCGCCGCCGGGGGCTGGCGCCGTCCCGGCGGTGGCGGAACAATCGCGCGTGATCCAGACCCCGCGCACGGCCCCGGACGCGCCGGCCCCGTCCCGGCGGATGATGCGCCAGTACGAGCTCGTCGAGCGGGTCAAGCGCTACAACCCGGCCGCCGACGAGGCGCTGCTCAACCGCGCCTACGTGTACGCCATGCAGGCGCACGGCACGCAGAAGCGCGCCTCGGGCGACCCGTTCTTCGCCCACCCCCTCGAGGTGGCGGCGATCCTCACGGACCTCCACCTCGACGACGCCACCATCGTGGCCGCGGTGCTGCACGACACCGTCGAGGACACCGAGGCGACGCTCGAGGAGATCCGCCGGCTGTTCGGGCCGGAGATCGGCGCCCTGGTCGACGGCCTGACCAAGCTCAAGCGCCTCGACCTCGTCTCCAAGCAGGCCGCGCAGGGCGAGAACTTCCGCAAGCTGCTGCTCGCGGTCGCGGCGGATGTCCGCGTGCTGCTGGTCAAGCTCGCCGACCGCCTGCACAACATGCGGACCCTCCAGCACATGCGCGACGACAAGCGTCGCCGCATCGCGCAGGAGACCCTGGACATCTACGCGCCGCTCGCCGGCCGCATGGGCATGCAGGAGCTGCGCGAGGAGCTGGAGGATCTGGCCTTCCGCAACCTGGAGCCGGAGGTCTACGCCACCATCACCCAGCGCCTGACGCGCCTCTCCGCCAAATCCGAGAGCGTCGTCGAGACCATCGCGCAGGTGCTCACCGAGAAGCTCGGCGCGCAGGGGATCACCGCCGAGGTCAGCGGCCGGCAGAAGCGTCCGTTCTCGATCTGGTCGAAGATGGAGCGCAAGTCCGTCGCCTTCGAGCAGCTCTCCGACATCTTCGGCTTCCGCGTGGTCGTCGACACCGTGCAGGATTGCTACGCGGCCCTCGGCATCGTCCACACCAGCTGGCCGATGGTTCCGGGCCGGTACAAGGACTACGTCTCGACCCCGAAGCAGAACGATTACCGCTCGATCCACACCACGGTGATCGGGCCGAAGAGCCAGCGCGTCGAGCTGCAGATCCGCACCCGCGCCATGGACGACATCGCCGAGTACGGCATCGCCGCGCATGCCCACTACAAGGAGATCGGCACCGAGCTGGTGAAGGACCCGGCCCGCGCCGAGGGCAGCGTGCATCCGCGGCTCGCCGCGGAGAGCGGCGCCTACCAGTGGCTGCGCCGGACCATCGAGCTCCTCGCCGAGGGCGACAGCCCCGAGGAGTTTCTGGAGCACACCAAGCTGGAGCTGTTCCAGGACCAGGTGTTCTGCTTCACCCCGAAGGGCCGGCTGATCGCCCTGCCGCGCGGCGCGACGCCGATCGACTTCGCCTACGCGGTCCACACCGACGTCGGCAACACCGCGGTGGGCGCCAAGATCAACGGCCGGATGGCGCCGCTGCTGCACGAACTCGCCAACGGCGACGAGGTCGAGATCAGCCGCTCCGACGGGGCCTCGCCCCCCGCGGCCTGGGAATCCCTCGTGGTGACCGGCAAGGCCCGCGCGGCGATCCGGCGGGCGACCCGCACCGCCGTGCGGCGGCAATATGCCGGCCTCGGGCGGCAGATCCTGGACCGGGCCTTCGAGCGCGCCGCCAAGACCTTCTCGGAGGACAAGCTCCGGGGCGCCCTGCCGCGGCTCGCCCGCGCGACGACCGAGGACGTGTTCGCCGCCGTGGGGCGGGGCGAGATGTTCTCGGGCGACGTCGTCCGCGCCGTCTATCCCGACCACCGAGACGAGCGCCGGCCCTCCGCCGCGCAGGGCGCCGCCAGCGGCGCCGGCCGGCTCGTGCGCTCCTCCGACCAGACCATGCGGCTGACCTTCCCGGGGGCCGAGGGCGGCAATCAGGGGGAGGACGCGGACCGCAGCGACGCCATCCCGATCCGCGGCCTCGCGGGCGACCTGCCGGTCACCTTCGCGCCGAACGGCGGCGCGGTCCCGGGCGACCGGATCGTCGGCATCCTGACCCCCGGCGTCGGCGTGACGGTCTACCCGATCCAGTCGGCGGCGCTCGCGGCCTTCGACAACGAGCCGGAGCGCTGGCTCGACGTCCGCTGGGACACCGAGGCGCTCGGCGGCGAGCGCTTCCCCGCCCGGCTGGCGCTCAAGTCGATCAACGAGCCCGGGGTGTTCGCCCAGATCGCCCAGGTGATCGCCGACCACGACGGCAACATCGACAACATCTCGATGAAGCGGCGCACCCAGGACTTCACCGACATCACCATCGACCTGTCGGTCTGGGACCTCCAGCATCTCAACGCGATCATCGCCGAACTGCGCGGCAAGCGCCCGGTCAACAGCGTCGAGCGCGTGAACGGCTGAGGTCGAGGGGCGCGGCGCGCGACGCATCTGAGGTTTACAGGATCAACTTACGTAAACCACCGTTTTCACGACGAAGCCCTGTCGTGGTCAATTAATCCGCCCCGCAAGTTTAGTTTTTCACGCCCGCACAATCCCGTGCTCTGCTTGACACGGACCGGTTTGAAACGAATGGTCCGGCGGACGGGGCGTCGGTCGCGCGGATCCTCGACCGCGCCGGTCCACCCCGGTTTGCAGAGCGCGGCGGCCGCGATCGCGGCGCACCGTCCCGGCCACGCGCCCCGGCCTTTCGCCCCGGGCGAACCCTGACCGATTGTTCAGACGATTTCCTGTCACCCACGATTTCTCGGGACCTGACCTGTTCATGCCAGTCACCCAGCGCAGCGCCATCTTCATCGACGGCGCCAACCTCTACGCCACCACCAAGGCCCTCGGTTTCGACATCGACTACAAGAAGCTGCTCAAGGAATTTCAGTCGCGGGAGAACCTCCTGCGGGCATTCTACTACACGGCCATGATCGAGGATCAGGAATATTCCTCGATCCGGCCGCTGATCGACTGGCTCGACTACAACGGCTACCGCGTCGTGACCAAGCCCGTGAAGGAGTTCACGGACTCGATGGGGCGGCGGAAGTACAAGGGCAACATGGACATCGAGCTGGCGATCGACGCCCTCGAGCTCAGCCCGCACATCGACCACATGATCCTGTTCTCCGGCGACGGCGATTTCCGCTCGCTCGTCGAGGCGATGCAGCGGCGCGGCGTGAAGGTGACGGTGATCTCCACGATCCAGACCCAGCCGGCGATGATCTCCGACGAGCTGCGGCGGCAGGCCGACGAGTTCGTCGACCTCGCGAGCCTCGCGGGCCGGATCGGGCGCGAGCCCGGCGAGCGCCCGGCGCGGGCCTCCGGCGAGGCGCCGACCCGCTACCGCGGGGAGGGAAGAGCCAATCCGGGCCTGGAGAACCGCTACGGCATCCGCCAGCCGGAGGCCGAGGAGGAGTAGCGCCTCAGGCGCTGCCCCCGTCGAGCCAGTCGAGGACCTGCCGGGCGCTCCGGTCCGGCGGGAAGACCGGGTAGAACAGCGCGCTCACGACGCCGTCGTCGATCACCAGGGTGAGGCGGCGCAGCAGCACCTGGCCGCCGGCCTCGAAGGTGGGCAGGCGCGCCGCCATCGCGAAGGCCCGGTGCGGATCGGCCAGCAGCGGGAACGGCAGGCCCAGGCGCTCGGCCGCCTCCCGCTGGTAGGCGCTCGTCTGGGTCGAGAGGCCGAAGACCTGGGCGACGCCCCGGTCCGTCAGCGCGGCGTGGTGATCGCGGAAATCGCAGGCCTGCGGCGTGCAGCCCCGGGCGCCGGGAATCGCGTCCCAGTCGGGCGTCAGGCCCGGCCGGCCCGGCTCGCCGGTGCGCGGGTAGGCGTAGGCCACGGTGCGGCCCGGCAGCCGCGCCAGCGAGACCGTGCGGCCGTCCGTGGCGGTGAGCGCCACGTCGGGCAGGCGCATCCCGCGCAGGTGATCGGCCGCGCCATCGTCGACGGGGACCGGCAGGTCGTCGGGCAGGGTATCGTGGGTGGATGGCATGGACATCTCCTCCCGGCTCGGCGTCCGGCCTCGGTCTCCGTCTTTGCGAGCGGAGCGAAGCAATCCAGCAGCACCACGCTCGTCGAGGTCGCGCTGCCCTGGGTCGCTTCGCTGCGCTCGCGATGACGGCGCGGCCTCAGCCCCGGTCCCGCAGCAGCCGCGCCCGGTCGCGCTGCCAGTCGCGCTCCTTGACCGCCTCGCGCTTGTCGTGGGCCTGCTTGCCCTTGCCGAGGCCGAGCTCGACCTTCGCCCGCCCCTTGTCGTTGAAGTAGATCTTCAGCGGCACCACCGTGTAGCCCTGGCGCTGGGTCGCGCCGATCAGCTTGTTGATCTGGCGGCGGTGCAGCAGCAGGCGGCGCGGGCGCTTGGTGTCGTGGTTGAAGCGGTTCGCCTCCAGGTATTCCGGGATGTAGGCGTTGAACAGCATCAGGTCGTTGCCGGAGGGGCCCGCATAGGCCTCGCCGATCGTCGCCTTGCCGCCGCGCAGGGACTTCACCTCGGTGCCGGTCAGCGCGATGCCGGCCTCGAGCGTGTCCTCGATCGTGTAGTGATAGCGCGCGGCGCGGTTGTCGGCGACGATGCGCCGACTGGGCTCCGGTTTCGGGGCCATGATGCGTGACTTCCCTCAGTCGACCAGCAGGCCGGCGTGGCGCAGGGCGTCGTTGACGATGCGCTTGGTGGACTCGGTCACCGGCACCAGGGGCAGGCGCAGCTCGTCGGTCATGTGGCCGAGCCGCGACAGGGCGTACTTCACCGGCGCCGGGTTGGCCTCAGCGAACAGGCCCGTCTGCAGGGGGAACAGCCTGTCCTGGAGGGTCAGCGCCCTGGCGTAGTCGCCCGCGAGCGTCGCCTCCTGGAGGTCGGCGCAGAGCCGCGGGGCGACGTTCGCCACCACCGAGATGCAGCCGTGGCCGCCGTGGGCGTTGTAGCCGAGCGCCGTCGCATCTTCGCCCGAAAGCTGGATGAAGCTCGCGCCCATGGCCTGACGCTGCTGGCTGACGCGATCGATCTTGGCGGTCGCGTCCTTCACGCCGGCGATGTTCTTCAATTCGAAGAGCCGGGCCATCGTCTCGACGCTCATGTCGATGACGGAGCGCGGCGGGATGTTGTAGATGATGATCGGAATGCCGACCGCGTCGTTGACGGCCTTGAAGTGGGCGTAGAGGCCCGCCTGCGTCGGCTTGTTGTAGTACGGCGTCACCACGAGGACGGCGTCGGCGCCCGCGCGCTCGGCGTGCTGCGCCCGCTCGACCGCCTCGGCGGTGGAGTTGGAGCCCGCGCCCGCCACGACCGGCACGCGCCCGCCCGCCTCGTCGATGCAGGCCTCGACCACCCGGTCGTGCTCGGAATGGGTCAGGGTCGGGCTCTCGCCGGTGGTGCCGGTGGGCACGAGGCCGTGGCTGCCCTGCTCGATCTGCCAGCGCACGAACTTCCGGAAGGCGGCCTCGTCGAAGGCCCCGTCGCGGAAGGGCGTCACAAGCGCGGTGAGCGAGCCCCGCAGGCGGCTCCCGGTCATCTCGGTCATCTCAGGCGTCCCAAAGGGTCCCAGCTGGGATTTCGGCGGTCTCGGCGCCGCGCGTGGTCCGCATCGTACGGGCACGGACCGGCAGACATAGGCGGTCGCGTCACGGCGCGCAAACAGATCGTGGGGACGGTTAACGCGATCTTAATGGTCACGGCCCGATCCTCGGCCTTTCCCGCTCCGGTGATCAGTAGGGGGGAATCGTGATCCGACCCGCGGCCTCGCATCCGGCCCCGAAGCGCACGTCCCTCACCGCCGCCGCGCTCGTCGCCACCGTCGGCGTGGCGCTCGCCGGCCCGGCCGGCCAAGCCGGCCAAGCCGGCACCGACGTGCCCGCGACGCCGCCGGCCACGCAGCCCGCGACACAGCCGACCCCGCCGGCGAGCGACGCCGCCCTCTCGACCGCCCAGGTCCGGGGCGCGCAGGCCGCGAAGGCCAGCGACCCGGTCGCGGCCGACGCCCTGAAGCTCGACCCGGTCCACGCCTCCGGCGGCGACGACAAGGGCGAGGAGCCCGCCCGGACGCTGCCCGCCGCGGCCTCGGCTTACGCCTCCGCCGACCCCGACGCCCCGGTGGCCTTCCCGCTGCCCGACGCCGCCGTCACCCCGGCGGCCCCGGTGCCCGAGGTGCCGGATCCCGCGCGCCCGAAGATCTCCGGCGACACCGACCCGACGCTGCTGCGCGGCGCCATCGACCTCTACCGCAAGGGCCGCGTCGCCGACGGCGACCGGATGCGCGACGGCTTCACCGACCCGGCCGCGAAGGCGCTGCTCGAATGGGTGGCGATCCGCGCGGGCGCCGGGATCGGCTTCAACCGCACCGTGGCCTTCGTCCGGGCCAATCCGGACTGGCCGGCCGGCCCGCTGCTGCGCCGCCGGGCCGAGGAGGCGCTGCTCTCCGAGAAGAAGCCGCCCGCGACGGTCCGGGCCTACTTCGCCACGGCGAAGCCGGTGAGCGCGCCGGGCAAGTTCGCCCTGGCGCTGGCCCTGCGCGCCGACGGCTGCGACGCCGACGCCGCCGAGATGGTCCGCGACCTCTGGCGCACCGAGAGCTTCGGGCGGAGCCTGGAAGCGAAGGTGCTCGACGCCTTCCCGGACGCGCTCACCCGGGTCGACCACCGCTACCGGATGGAGCGGGCGCTCCTGAAGGACGACTGGGAGAGCGCCGGCCGCGCGGCCGGCTACGCGGGCGGCGCCTATGCCAGCCTCGTGCGCGCCCGCCGGGCCGTGGAGGACAAGTCCTCCGGCGCCGCGGCCGCGCTCGCCGCGGTGCCGCCGTCGCTGCGCGGGGACGCCTCCTACATCTTCTCCCGGGCGCAGTATTTCCGCCGGGCCGACAAGCCCGAGGCGGCCGCCGCCGTGCTCGCCGCGGCGCCGAGCAACCCGGACGTGCTGGTCGACGGCGACGAGTGGTGGATCGAGCGCCGCATCGTGGCGCGCAAGCTCCTCGACCTCGGCGATGCCAGGACCGCCTACGCGGTGGCGAGCCAGCCGGCGGCGCGCTCGCCCGAGAAGCGCATCGAGGCCGAGTTCCACGCCGGCTGGATCGCGCTCCGCTTCACCGGCGATCCGGCAGCCGCCGCGCAGCATTTCGCCCGGGTGGCGGCCATCGCCGAGAGCCCGATCTCGGTGGCGCGGGCCGCCTACTGGCAGGGGCGGGCGGCCGAGGCGCTCGGCCAGTCGGAGGAGGCGAAGCGCTTCTACGAGCGCGCCGCCCTGCAGCCGATCGCCTATTACGGCCAGGTGGCCCGGGCCCGGCTCGGCCAGACCAGCCTGCCCCTGCGTGCGCCGGCCGATCTCGAGGGCGCGGAGCGCCAGGCCTTCGACGGGCGGCTCTCCATCCGCGCCCTGCGCCTGCTCGGCGAGGCCGGGATCAAGGAGCTGGCCCTGCCGCTCTACATCGACGCCGCCCGGGACCTCTCGGACCCGCGCGAGCTCCAGGCGCTCGGCGACCTCGCCACCGACATGAAGGACGCCCGCGCCCTGGTGGCGATCGGCAAGCTCGCGGTCCAGCGCGGCCTGCCGCTCGACGCCCACGCCTACCCGACGATCGGCATCCCCACCTACGAGACCTTCACGGCGGTGCCGCAGGTCGAGCGGGCCATGGTCTACGCCATCGCCCGCCAGGAGAGCCAGTTCGACCCGCGCGCCCAGTCGGGCGTCGGCGCGAGGGGGCTGATGCAGATGATGCCGGCCACCGCCCAGCGCACCGCCCGCCGGGTCTCGACCGCCTTCGACGTCGACCGCCTGACCAGCGATCCCGCCTACTGCGCGAAGCTCGGCCAGGCCCATCTCGGCGAGCTGATGGAGGATTGGCGCGGCTCGTACGTGCTCGCCTTCGCCTCCTACAACGCGGGCGGCGGCAACGTGAAGAAGTGGATCGACGCCTACGGCGACCCGCGCAAGGGCGACGTCGACGTGATCGACTGGGTGGAGCGCATCCCCTTCACGGAGACGCGCAACTACGTGCAGCGGGTGATGGAGAACCTGCAGGTCTACCGCACGCGGCTCGACAGCCGCAGCGCGCTGCTGATCGAGGGCGACCTCCACCGCGGCGCGCGGTAGCGGGCTCCTCACCGTCTTCGCGAGCGGAGCGAAGCAATCCAGGGCAACGCGAAGACCGGCGGTCTGGCGTGACTGGGTCGCTTCGCTCCGCTCGCGAAGACGAATTCGCGATCTGCGGCCCCCCGCCGGGACGTAACCCACACCCCTCTCCGCGGCGGCATAGCTTTTGGTTGTGCCTCCGGCGCCTCGCTCCCTAGAAGATGGGCCGGTCCGCATTGGCCGGCTCCCGAGAGCCCGCGCTGCCGAGAGGTTCCCATGCTGCGTTCGAGATCGGGTTTCGCCCTCCTGCTGAGCACCGCGCTCGCGGCCGCCGCTCTGGCCCAGGCCCAGGCCCAGGAGGCCTCCACCGCCGAGCAGACGATCGACGTGATGAACACGCTGTTCGGCAAGCATCCGGGCGCCCGGGCCAACCACGCCAAGGGCGTGGTCGCCGAGGGCAGCTTCACCCCGTCGCCCGAGGCGGCCAGGATCAGCAAGGCCTCCCTGTTCCAGGGGCCGGCGGTGCCGGTGACGATCCGGTTCTCGGACGCCACCGGCGTCCCGACCATCCCGGACGGCGCGGCCGACGCCAACCCGCACGGCCTCGCCCTCAAGTTCAAGCTGAGCGACGGCTCCGAGATGGACGTCGTCACGAACTCGCTGAAGTACTTCCCGGTCGCCACGGGCGAGGAGTTCCGCGACCTCCTGAAGGCCGCCGCCGAGAGCGGCCCGAACGCCGCTCATCCGACCGCGCTGGAGCGCTTCGCCGCCGCCCACCCGGCCGCCGCCACCGCGGGCGGGACCGCCAGGACCCCGTCGAGCCTCGCCCGGCAGACCTACAACGGCGTCAACGCCTTCATCCTGGTGGACGCCGCCGGCAAGCGGCAGCCGTTCCGGTTCCGCTTCGTGCCGGTGGAGGGCGAGGAGATCCTCCCGCCCGAGGAGGCGTCCAAGCGCGACCCGGACTTCCTGATGGCCGAGATCGGCCCGCGGGTCGCCAGGACGCCCGCGAAGTTCAGGATGCTGGCCCAGCTCGCCGAGCCGGGCGACCCGACCAACGACGCCACCAAGCCCTGGCCGGACGACCGGAAGACGGTCGATCTCGGCACCGTGACGGTGAGCAAGGCCGTGCCCGACAGCGCCGAGGCCGAGAAGGCGCTGCTGTTCATGCCGAACAACCTGACCGACGGGATCGAGGTCTCGGACGACCCGCTGATCGACGCCCGCGTCCAGGCCTACGCGGTCTCGTTCAGCCGCCGCTCGCAGTAGCGCGGCCCGGCCTGACGGGATCCCCGACCCGGCGCCCCATCCCGAGGTGCCGGAGCGGATCAGCGGCCCGTCCCGGCCTTCGGGGCGGAGGGCGGCTTCGCGCCGCCCGGCTGCCCCTTGGTCTCGACCGGGCCCGTGCGGGCGCCCTCCTGGGTGGAGCCGGTGCCGCTGAGGCCGCCCGCGCCCATGCGGGTCGTGGGTGCGCCGGCATCCTGGCCGGCTTTGCCCTGGCCCTCGGCGGCGTGAGCGGTTCCCGTCGCGCCGGCGAGGAGGGCGGCGAGCAGCGTCGTACGGGTCAGGATCCTCATGGGGCCTCCGCGGTTCCACCTGCGCCCGGGCGGGCTTGCCGGTCCAACCGGATGCGCCCGGTCGCGTTCCCGCTGACAACCGGCCTGTCACCCGTCGGCGCGCAGGCCTGCGGCGGCGCGGCGGCCCCGCCGCTCGGCGGGGTCCTGGAACACCCCCGACCACAGGCCGAGGCGGCGCCCCCAGGCCCGGTCCGCGGCGGGCGCGTAGTCCGGCGCGAGGTCCCGGTCGGGCAGGGCGAGGCCCTGCGCCACCATCCAGGCCCCGAGATCCGCGTCGCCGACCCGGCAGAGCGCCGCGCCGGCCTCGCCCCGCGGCTCGCAGGTGACGGCCGCCCCGCCGATCCGGTCGGCGAGCGCCCGGGCGGCGTCGCGGCCGCACGGGTAGGGCCGGTCCCGGGCGTCCGCGCAGGTCGCGTCGGCCTCCGGCGCGGCGATCCCGAACAGGCTGACCGGCCGCCCGCCGACGCGCAGCGTCCCGCCGTCGATCACCTGGGCGGGGCCGAGCAGGATCTCGCCGGCCCGGGCGGCGCCGTGCCAGGCGAGGCCGCCCGCCATGAGCGCGGCGAGGAGCGGCAGGCGCGAGCGGCCCCCCTTGTCGTCCGGGCAGAGGAGGGTGCCGGCGAGGCCGGCGGCGCAGGCGAGGAGGATACCGACGTAGAGCGACATGGTCTCAGGTCTCCGGAAGGGCTATGGCCGCCCTTGTGCCGAAGCCCCGCCCCGCGACCCTGACGCCGGCTGTCAGCGTCCCGTCAGGCGGCGCGGCCTAGCCTGCGCCCGCATGAGCCCGTTCCCGCCCCGCCGCGCCCTCGTTCTCGCCCTCGGCCTGCTGGCCGCCCTCGCGGGCGGGCCCCTGCACGCCTCCGAGGATGCCGACCGGGCCCGCCGGGCCCTGGAGAGCGGCGAGATCCGCCCCCTCGACGCGGTGCTGGCGGCGGCCCGGGCGGCGGTGCCGGGGGACGTCGTGTCGGTCGACCTCAAGCGCGACGACGGGCACTGGCTGTACAAGCTGCGCATCCTCGGGCCCGACGGGAAGCGCCGGACCGTGAAGGTCGATGCCGGCACGCTGAAGATCCTGGACGAGGACGACGATGATTGAGGAGGCCGGGCCGTGCGCGTCCTGATCGTCGAGGACGAGCCGCGCATCGCCGCGGACGTCCGGCAGGGCCTGGAGAGGGCCGGCTACGTCGCCGACGTGGTGGCGGACGGCGAGGCGGCGTGGTTCCGCGCCGGGACCGAGACCTACGACGCCATGGTGCTGGATCTCGGCCTGCCGCGCCTCGACGGACTCGGCGTGCTGCGCCGCCTGCGCGCGGCCGACGTCGCCCTGCCGGTCCTGATCCTCACCGCCCGGGACGGCTGGCGCGAGCGCGTCGAGGGCATCGACGCCGGCGCCGACGACTATCTCGCCAAGCCGTTCCGCATGGAGGAGCTGGTGGCGCGGCTCCGGGCGATCCTGCGGCGCACCGCCGGCCACGCCGCGCCGGTGCTGCGCGCCGGCGCGGTCGAGCTCGACACCCGCACCCGCGCGGTCAGCGTCGACGGGAGGCCCACCGAGCTGACCGCCCTGGAATACCGGCTGCTGGCCTTCCTGCTGCACCGGCCGGGGCAGGTCGTGCCGGCGGGCGAGCTGCTCGACCACCTCCACGGCGTCGGGACCGAGCGCGAGGCCAACGCCCTGGAGGCGCTCCTGACGCGCCTGCGCCGCAAGATCGGGCCGGGGGTGATCGAGACCCGCCGCGGCCAGGGCTACCTGATCGCCGGACCGGACGGGCCGTGAGGCGCGACTCCCTCCGCCTGCGGCTCGGCCTCGCGGCGGCCGCGCTGATCGCGCTGGCGCTGGTGCTCGCCGGGCTCGGCCTCACGGTGATCCTCGACCGGGTGCTCGACGCCCGCACCGTCGCGGATCTGGACCGGACCGCCAAGCTCATCGCCGGCCGGGTGGGCCTCGCGCCGGACGGGACGCCGACCCTGTCCCGGGACCTGCCGGACCCGCGCTTCGCCACGCCCTACGGCGGCCTGTACTGGCAGGTGGAGGCGGGATCGCGCGCGCTGCGCTCGCGCTCCCTCTGGGACAGGAGCCTCGACCTGGGACCGGCCGGGGCGGGCGCGCAGGCCCCCGCGACCCTCGACACGACCGGGCCCGACGGCGGCCGGCTCATCGCGGTGGTGCGGCCGCTGCAGATCGGCGCGCCGGGCGCCGGGACCGCGCTGCGGGTCGCGGTGGCGGAGGACCGGCGCGGCCTCGCGGCGAGCCGGACCACCTTCCTGCGCCTGCTCGTCCCGGCGCTCGTCGCCCTGTTCGTCGTCCTGACCCTGGCGATGGGCCTGTTCGTGCACCGGGCGCTCGGCCCGTTCCGGGTGCTGCAGGCGGAGCTTCTGGCGGTCCATGCCGGGCGGCGGGCGCGGCTGCCGGAGCATTTCCCCGACGAGGTCCGGCCGCTGGTCACCGACCTCAACCGGCTGCTCGACGCGCAGGAGCGCGCCCTGGTCCGCGCCCGCGACGCCGCCGCCGACATGGCCCACGGCCTCAAGACGCCGCTGGCGGTGCTGGACGCGCTGGCGCGCCGGACCGGGCCGGCCGACCCGGCACTGGCGGGCCGGGGCGCCCGGCAGGCGCGGGGCC
>NZ_JBKFBI010000157.1:0-12874 GCF_053346095.1 Methylobacterium sp. A52T
ACATCGACGTCCCGGCCTGCCGGGATCGGGGCATCGCGGTCTACCCGGCGACCGGCGCCAACGACGGCGCGGTCGCCGAGTACGTGGTCGCCACCGCGATGCTGCTCCTGCGCGGCGCCTACGGGGCGAGCGCCGCCGTCGCCGCCGGCGCGTGGCCGCGCAACGCGCTGATGGGCCGCGAGATCGCCGGCCAGCGCCTCGGCCTCGTCGGCTTCGGTTCGATCGCCCGCGAGACCGCCCGGAGGGCGGCGGCCCTCGGCATGACGGTCGCCGCCCACGATCCCTTCGTGGCCGCGGGCGACCCGGCCTGGAACCCGGCCACCGGCCCCGTGCAGAGCCGGGCGCTCGACGCGCTGATCGCGCAGAGCGACGTGCTCTCGCTGCACGTGCCGCTCACCGATCGGACCCGCGGGTTGATCGACGCGGCGGCGCTGGCGCGGATGCCGAAGGGCGCGATCCTGATCAACGCGGCCCGGGGCGGGGTGGTGGACGAGGCCGCGGTGGCCGCGGCCCTGCGCTCCGGGCATCTCGGCGGCGCGGCGCTGGACGTGTTCGAGCGCGAGCCCCTCGACGCGGCGGCGGGCGCCGTCTTCGCGGACGTGCCGAACCTGATCCTCACGCCGCACATCGCCGGGGTAACGCAGGAATCGAACGTGCGCGTCTCCGCCGTCACGGCCCAGGCCGTCCGCCGCCACCTCACGGAGCGCTGAGCCGATGCCGAACCTCACCCTGTCGGAGGCCGAGGCTTTCGCCGCCGACGCCCTCGTCCGCAGCGGCACGGCCGAGTCCGCGGCCCGGAGCGTCGCCCGCGCGCTGGTCGGCGCCGAGGCGGACGGGCTCAAGGGCCACGGCCTGTCGCGGGTCGCGCCCTACGCGGCGCAGGTCCGGGCCGGGAAGGTCGTGGGCGACGCGGTCCCGCTTGCGTCGCGCCCGCGGCCGGGCCTGCTCGCGATCGACGCCGCCCACGGCTTCGCCTACCCGGCGATCGATCTCGCCCTGGAGGCGCTTCCGGGCGTCGCGCGCCAGCAGGGCGTGGCGGCGGCGGGCATCCGCCGCTCGCACCATTGCGGCGCGGCCGGGCGCCCGGTCGAGGCCCTGGCCGAGCAGGGCTGCGTCGCCCTGCTGTTCGCCAACACGCCCGCCGCGATGGCCCCCTGGGGCGGCCGTCAGGCGGTGTTCGGCACCAACCCGCTGGCCTTCGCCTGCCCGCTGCCGGGCCGCGCGCCGATCGTGGTCGACCTCGCGCTGTCGAAGGTGGCCCGCGCCAACATCGTCGGGGCGGCCAAGCGCGGCGAGCCGATCCCCGAGGGCTGGGCGCTCGACGCGGAGGGACGCCCGACGCCCGACGCCGCGGCGGCCCTCGACGGCACCATGGTGCCGCTGGGCGACGCCAAGGGGACGGCGCTCGCCCTGATGGTCGAGCTGCTCGCCGCCGGGCTCGTCGGCGCGCGCTTCGCCGGCGAAGCCTCCTCGTTCCTCGACGCCGCGGGCGACCCGCCGGGGACCGGCCAGCTGATCCTCGCCCTCGACGCGTCGGCGCTCAGCCCGGACGCGCCGGAGCGCTTCGCGGCGCTGGCCGGCGCGATCGAGGCGCAGGACGGCGCCCGGATCCCCGGCAGCCGCCGGCTCGGGCTCCGCCGCCGGGCCGCCGAGGCGGGCCTCGACGTGGCCGAAGCCCTCGTGGCCGAGATCCGGGCGCTGTGAGGCGTAACGCCTGTGCGGAGGGAGAACCCGTGATTGCTCCCGTCGGCAGGGCGACGTAAGCGAGAGGAGGGAGAGGTGCTGGACACAACCTTCGACGCTCTACCCACGGATGGGGCTCTGCGTCGTCACGCGATGGAACGGTCAGGCGAAGGGCAGGCAGGTTCGGGGCGCGCAGACTCGGGACGCGCCGGCGCGGTCGGCTTCCGCCCGCTCTACCGGCAGGTCTACGACACGCTGCTGAAGCGCCTGGCCGACGCGGTCTGGCAGCCCGGCCAGATCCTGCCGAGCGAGGGGCAGCTCGCCGCCGAGCTGGGCGTCAGCCAGGGGACGGTGCGCAAGGCCCTCGACGCGCTCACCGCCGACAGCCTGCTGGTGCGCCGCCAGGGCCGCGGGACGTTCGTGGCCGACCACGACGACAAGCAGAGCGTCTTCCGCTTCCTGAAGCTGCGGCCGGACGGCGACGGCACCGGCATGCCCACGAGCCGGGTCACCGGGATCGCGGAGGCGGCCGCCAGCGCCGACGAGCGCGGGCGCCTCGACCTCGTGCGGTCCGCCCGCGTGGTCCGGATCGAGCGCGTGCGCGCCGTCGACGCCACGCTGTGCGTGGTCGAGACGATCAGCGTGCCCGCCGGCCTGTTCCCGGGCATCGCCCAGATCGAGCTGCCCAACACCCTCTACAGCCTCTACGCCACCCGCTACGGCATCACGATCGCCACCGCCAACGAGCGCCTGAAGGCCGTGGCGATCGGCCCTCGCGAGGCCGAGCTGCTCCAGGTGCCCGCCGGAACCCCCGCCCTCGAGATCGACCGCGTCGCCATCGACCTCGAGGAGCGGCCGGTCGAGTGGCGCCTCTCGACCTGCCTGACGCAGGACATCCACTACCTCTCGGTCCTTCGCTGACCGGGATTCCTCCGACGCGCCGCCCCGCAGTCGAAGGCGGGGCGCGCCGAACCGGACCTCCGCTGCCACAGCCTGAACGGGGAGCGCGCGATGACCGATCGCGGAAGACGGGACTTCATGCGGCTGAGCGCCCTCGGCGCCCTCGGCGCGCTCGGGGGCGTGCCGCGCGCACGGGCGGCCGACGGCGCGACGCTGCCCTTCGGCAACGGCGAGCGGCCGCTCGTGGCCTATCCGGGCAAGCGGCCGCTCCTGCAGATGACCGCGCGCCCGCCGCAGCTGGAGACGCCGTTCGCGGTCTTCGACGGGGGCGCGATCACGCCGAACGACGCGTTCTTCGTCCGCTACCACCTCGCCGACATCCCGACCGAGATCGACCCGCAGGCCTTCCGCGTCGCCGTGACCGGGCAGGTCGAGCGCCCGCTCTCCCTGTCGCTCGCCGACCTCAAGGCGATGCCGCAGACCGAGATCGTCGCGGTCAACCAGTGCTCGGGCAATTCCCGCGGCTTCTTCGAGCCGCGCATCGCCGGCGGCCAGCTCGCCAACGGCGCCATGGGCTGCGCCCGCTGGACCGGCGTGCCGCTCAAGACGGTGCTGGACCGGGCCGGCGTGAAGGCCGGCGCCGTGCAGGTCGCCTTCAACGGCCTCGACGGGCCGGTCCTGCCCGAGACGCCGGACTTCGCCAAGGCGCTGACCCTCGACCACGCCCGGGACGGCGCGGTGATGCTCGCCTGGGGCATGAACGGGCAGGACCTGCCCTGGCTCAACGGCTTCCCGCTCCGCCTCGTGGTGCCGGGCTACTACGGCACCTACTGGGTCAAGCACCTCGACAGCATCGCCGTCCTCGATCACCCCTTCGAGGGCTTCTGGATGAAGACGGCCTACCGCATCCCCGACAATCCCTGCGCCTGCACCGAGCCCGGCAAGGCGCCGGACAGGACCGTCCCGATCGGCCGCCTCAACGTCCGCTCCTTCCTGACGAACCTGACCGACGGCGTGCCGGTGAAGGCGGGTCCGGTCGCCCTGCGGGGCATCGCGTTCGACGGCGGCTCGGGCATCCGGGACGTCGCGGTCTCGGCCGATGACGGCAGGACCTGGAGCGCGGCCCGGCTCGGCCAGGATCTCGGCCCCTACGCCTTCCGCACCTGGACCGCGGAGGTCGATCTCGCGCCGGGCGCCCACGCCCTGCGCGTGCGGGCCACGGGCAACGACGGCGCGACCCAGCCGATGGAGCCGCGCTGGAACCCCGCCGGCTACATGCGCAACGTCGTCGAGACGACCCGCGTGCGCGCGGCCTAGAGGGAGGATCGGCATGTTCAGCACCCGCCCGCTCCGCGCGTCGGTCGTCGCGATCGCCGCCGCGCTGGCCGCGACACCCGCGCTGGCCGCGCCCGAGACCTACGCGCTGCCGGAGCCGACGGCGCAGTTCCGGCCGGCCCCGGATGCCGCGCACGCGGCCGGCTTCCAGGCCGCGCAGGAGAACTGCCTGACCTGCCACTCGGCCGACTACGTCGCCATGCAGCCACCGAGGAAGGGGCAGGCCTTCTGGGACGCCGAGGTCGCCAAGATGATCAAGGTCTACCGGGCGCCGATCACGGAGGAGCAGGCCCGGGCCATCGCCGGCTATCTCGGCGCGGCCTACTGAGCGCCGAGACCGGGCAGGAGGCCGCGCGATGACCGTCAGAACCGCCGTGCCGGACCGGTCCGGGGCCGCGCCGACCGGGTCGCGGGGGGCCTCCGCCTGGGCCGGGGCGGCCGGCACGCTGATCCCGGGCCTGCTCCTGTGCCTGGGCATCACCGCGGTGGCGCAGGTGCTGCAGGCCGGCGAGGAGCACCTGACCGGCCATCCCTACGTCGAGGCCCTGGTGCTGGCCATCCTGCTGGGGACGGCCGTGCGGACCGCCTGGGTGCCGGGCGCGCGCTTCAAGGCCGGGATCGCCTTCTCGGCCAAGCAGGTGCTGGAAGTGGCCGTGACGCTGCTCGGCGCCGCGGTCAGCCTCGGGGCGATCGTCGCCTCGGGCCCTGCGCTGCTGGCCGGCATCGTCGGGGCGGTGGCGCTGACCATCCTGGCGAGTTGCGCGCTCTGCCGCGCCCTGGGCCTGCCGGTGCGCATGGCGCTGCTGATCGCCTGCGGCAACGCGATCTGCGGCAACTCGGCGATCGCCGCGGTGGCGCCGGTGATCGGGGCGGACAGCCGGGACGTGGCGGCGGCCATCGCCTTCACGGCGGTGCTGGGCGTGCTGATGGTGCTGGGCCTGCCGCTGTTCGTGCCGCTCGTCGGCTTCAGCGAGCACCAGTACGGGGTGCTGGCGGGCCTGACCGTCTACGCGGTGCCGCAGGTGCTGGCCGCGACCGTCCCGGTGGGCCCGCTCGCCACGCAGGTGGGCACGCTGGTCAAGCTGGTCCGGGTGCTGATGCTCGGGCCGGTGGTGCTGGCGCTCTCGCTCCTGGCCCCGCGCCTGCCGGCGGCGGGAGCGACAGCCGAGCCTGCCGGGGGAAGCGCCCCGGGGAGCGCCCGGCGCCGGCCCGGCTTCTTCAAGCTGGTCCCGTGGTTCATCCTCGGCTTCCTGGCCCTGGCGAGCCTGCGCTCGCTCGGGCTGATCCCGGACGCCTGGGTCGCGCCGATCTCCCGCCTCGCCGGCTTCCTCACGATCGTCTCGATGGCCGCGCTCGGCCTCGGGGTGGACGTGCGCGTGCTGGCCCAGGTCGGCGGCCGGGTCACGATGGCGGTCACCGCCTCGCTCCTCGTGCTGCTGGCCGTCGCCGTCCTGCTCATCCGCGGCCTCGGGATCGGCTGAGCCGGTCGCCGGCGGCGCGCGGGTGGCCCGGGCTCCGCGAGCGCGATCGGCCGGGGAGGCGGCTCACACGCAACGGCGGTCGCGCACGGCGGACAGCGATGTCGCGCGCGCGAGGCGCGCCCGGGAGCGTGAAAGTCCCCGACGAGACGACGTCGTCCGGGCGCCGATGCAGACGTCGAGCGCGAAACGGGATCGGCGGTGCCGCGATGCCGCCGGGGCAGGATCGCCCGATCGCCGCGACGTCTGACGAACAGGCAGACGTCTTCGCGCCGAACACGGCCGAGCAAGACGACAGCTCCGGATATGGGGTGTCCGCGGCCCAACGCCCGGCAGGATATGAGTGAACCCTCCGCGCCCGTCCCGTCCATACATGCGCCGGACTGCCCGGAGCGGCACCGATATTCGGCCCCGTGAACGGCGAAGATCACGGAATATTTGCGCACGGGAGACAAATATTCGAAGCAGAGATTTGCCCCGCGCGCGCCGTTAACCACGGTTTTCAATATTTCTGAAATTCGAGGCCGCTAATATGCGGATATAACCTGGGATTGAACTGCTACAATGATGACCCCCTCGACGAGAGCGAAGTAGCGAGACGCCGCGTTGGGACTGTATTCCAAGCTGCGGGCCGCACTCGCTGAAGATGCCCTCCTCGCGCGCGGCGTGAAGCGCTCGCTCGTCGACGGGCTGTATCAGCCTTTCGCGTCGCTCGCGGTCGGCGCCGCGTCCGGGACGATCGTCGCCACGGCCGCGGCGTTCTGGTCCGACGATCGCGCGATCACGGTGACCGCGTTCGCGGTCGGCCTGATCGGCCTCACCCGCATCGTGCTCGCTCGGATCTACCTGACGAAGGGGCCGCAGAAGCACGATCGTTACGAGCTCTGGGAGACCTACTTCTCCCTCGGCGCGTTCGCCTACGCCGCGTCGCTCGGCATCCTGTCGTTCCTCATCACGACGCGGTCGTCCAACCTCGCGCTCCAGGTCATCACCCCCACGTTCACGATCGGTTACGCCGCGGGCATCTCGGGCCGCAACGCGGGTCGCCCCCTGCTGGCCATCGCGCAGGTGCTCCTGTCGGCGATGCCGCTGTCGGCGGGCCTGCTCGTGTCGGGCGACGGCGAGCGGGCCTCGCTCGGCATCCTCTCGCTCCTGTTCGCCTACGGCATGATCGATATCACGCTCAGCACGCGCGAGATCATCGTGTCGGCCCTGGTGACGACGCGCGAGAAGGAGGCGCTCGCCGAGAAATTCCAGGCCCAGGCCAATCTCTTCGACATCGCGTTGCGCAACATGTCGCACGGGCTGTGCATGTTCGACGCGCGCGGCCGGCTCCAGGTCTGGAACGACCAGTTCCTCTCGATATCGGGCATTCCCTCGAACCGCATCCATACCAATTCGACGGCCAAATCGCTGTACGCATTGAGCCGCGCCGTCATCGATGAGCGGACCGCGGGGCGCGGCGCGACGCTCTCGACATTCTCGGCGGCGTCGAACGCGTTGAGGTCGGGAAACTTGGTCCTGATCCTCCCCGACGATCGCGTGGTCTCCCTGATGCAGCGGCGGACCGCCGAGAAGGGCTACGTGATCATCTTCGAGGACATCACCGAGCGGCGTCGGAGCGAAGCCCGCATCCAGCAGATGGCGAGTTACGACGATCTCACCGGCCTGCTCAACCGCAGCAGCTTCAAGGCCAAGGTCTCCCAGGCGCTGAGGGCCAGCGCCAGCAGCAAGGGCGATTTCGCGGTCCATCTGCTCGATCTCGACCACTTCAAGGTCATCAACGACACGCTGGGGCATCCGGCCGGAGACAGATTGTTGCAGATGGTGGCGGACCGGCTGCGCGGGATCGGGGCGCTGTCCGGATCGGTCGCCCGCCTCGGCGGCGACGAGTTCGTCATCGTCCAGCAATCCGTCACGTCGCCGGCCGTCGCGGAGGATCTCGCGCAGCGCGTCCTGCACGAGCTGGAACGACCTTTCGATATCGACGGCACCCACGTCACGGTCGGCGCCTCGATCGGCATCGCGATCGCCCCGTTCCATGCCAACGACGAGGACAGGTTGCTGAAATGCGCCGATATCGCCCTCTACGCCATCAAGGGGGCCGGCAGGAGCGGGTTCAAGATCTTCCAGCACGAGATGGAAGCGGCCACGCGCGCGCGGCACGCCCTCGAGTCGGATCTCCGGGCCGCCCTGACCAACGGCGAACTGGAGCTGCACTATCAGCCGATCGTCGACGCGAGCACCGGGGCGATCGTGAGCTGCGAGGCCCTGCTACGGTGGCAGCACCCCGTCTCCGGCTACATCCCGCCGTCGGACTTCATCCCGGTGGCCGAGGACACGGGGCTCATCGTCCAGCTGGGCGACTGGGTTCTGAACGAAGCGTGCCGCGAGGCCCGGAACTGGCCGTCGACCGTGAGCGTCGCGGTCAACATGTCGCCGCGGCAGTTCGGTGATCCGCAGCTGGCCTTCCACGTCATCGGCGCGCTGAACCGCTCCGGCCTCCCGGCGCATCGCCTGGAGCTCGAGATCACGGAGAGCGTGACGCTGGGCGCGACGCACAAGATCGTCGAGACCATCCACACGCTCCGTCAGCTCGGGATCCGCCTGTCGATCGACGATTTCGGAACCGGTTACTCGTCCCTGAGCTCCCTGAGAAACTTCGCCTTCGACAAGCTGAAGATCGACCGGTCGTTCGTGTGGGACCTGGACAGGAAGGCCGAGTCGACCGCGATCATCCGGGCCATCGTCGGGATGGGACGGAGCATCGGGATGGCCATCGTCGTCGAGGGCGTCGAGACGGAGACGCAGCTCTCCATCCTCCGGGCGGAGGGCTGCGATCTGATCCAGGGCTACGTGTTCAGTCGTCCGGTCGCCGCATCCCAGATCCGGGCCATGCTCGCGGCCGCGGAGCCCGTGACGAAGCTAGCGAGTTGACCCCGCCGGCCCCCGTGCGGTCACCGCGCGGTCACCCTGCGGGCCTGAGCGGCCTGGGCTTTTCCCCGGAGCCTGTCCTGAGCCAGGACGAGCCGCTCCATGATGCTCAGATCCCTGTCCGTGAGATTCATCGCGGCGGCCGCCCAGACCGAGACGATCTTTCTCAGCTCCTCCAACGATATGCGATTGACCTCCCGGGCGGCTCGATAGATCGCCTGCTGCCCGTTGCGGCGCCGGTGGTTGCCGGCGATGTACGCGCGCACGGCCGCCTCGCCCTGGCCCCGCTCGGCGAGGACGTGAACGATCCCCAGTTCGTGCATCTCCTCCGCGGTGTAGGTTCTCCCATCGAGGATCATCTCCTGAGCCCTGATGGTCCCCAGACGCCGGGCGAGGAAGCTGTAGGCCCCCATGCCGGGGAAGAGCCCGAAGAGGATCTCCGGGAAGCCGAACTTGGTGCCCTTCTCGGCGATGATCACGTCGAACGAGAGCAGGCCCTCGAACCCCCCGCCCAGCGCGTCGCCCTGAACGAGGCCGATCGTGATGATCGGCAGGTTCAGCGCGTTCATGTTGCGATGAAGAACATCGACGCACGCGTTGCCGTAACCGACCAGCGCGGCCTCGTCGCCCGCGCGGATCTTGCTCGCGAACAGGCTCAGATCACCGCCGAGACTGAACACGCCGGGAAATCGTGAACCGAAGACAAAGTAGTTCAGGTCGAGGCTGCCGTTGCCGAAACCGCGCTCGATGCCATCCTGCAGCCGGCTGAAGTCGGCCAGCATCTCGGGATTCTGGCACGGGCGGCCCTGCGGGCGCATGAAGGCCCACAGGGTGCTGGTGTCGGTTTCGAGATTGACTTCGATCTGGGCGAGTTCGGAAAGGCCGTGGTCGGGAGTCGAGACGGTCGGCGCGACCCGCTTCTCGCTCGGCCGCCGCGCGGCCGTCGGACGCCGTCGCAGCGGCACAGGACCAGGGTATGGCACCAAGTCTTTGGCGAGACCTGTAATAGACGCCATCGTATTCGGATCCGTTAAGTGATCCTTAACCGTATCGCAGCCGGCGTTGCGGAGCTAGGCAGCTGGAGCGGCCCTCCTCAGATAATTAAGCTTTGGTTAATGCCGGCCTTTTAGCCACCTTTGCTTGCGAAGCGAGCTTGTCCGGTCGAGGCGCTCCGCCGACGCCCCGGCGGCGGCCCTGACCCTCGACCTCCACGGCCTCGATCGCGATCGACGGGGATCTTTTCGAGCAGATCAACGACCGCTTGGGGGCATCCGGCGGGCGATCGCGCGCTCGAGATGCTCGGATCGCTGCTCGCGTCGCGGATCCGCCCGGGGGATCCGGTCGCGCGCCTCGGCGGCGAGTTCGTGATCCTTCTCCGCGAGAGCGATCTCGAGCGCGCCAGGGCGGTGTGCGGGCGGATCCGCGCGAGCGCACGCGCCGCGGCGTGCTCGACCAGTGCCGGGTCCGAGGCGCCGGTCAGCCTGAGCATGGGCCTGGCCGTCGCGCGCGTGGGCGAGCGCTACGAAGCGCTGGCTCAGCGGGCCGACAGCGCTCTGTACGAGGCGAAGCACGCCGGTCGCAACGCCCTCCGATGGGCCGCCTGACTTCGAGATCGATCCTGACCGGCGGCGATCCGGGCCCGGTCGTTTGGCCGCGAGCCGCCTGTCCCATAGGATCGGCCGATGAGACGCCGCTACCTCGTCGGACCGTTCCTGTGCGTCGCGCCGCTCGCCCTCCTCTTCGGCACGGCCGACGGTCCCGCAGGCTCCGCGGCCCCCGGTCTGGTGCCGCAAGCCGAGCGTGCGGATCTCGTCCGCGTGAAGGCGCAGCGGCGCCTGACGCTGCTGCGCGGCGGACGCGTGCTGGCGGTCTACCGCGTCTCGCTGGGCTTCGCGCCGGTCGGCCCGAAGGCGATGGAGGGCGACGGCAGAACACCGGAGGGCCGCTACCGCATCGCGGGCAAGAACCCGGACAGCATCGCCCACCTCGCGCTGCGGATCTCCTATCCGGACGCCGCCGACCGCGCCGCGGCGTCCGCGGCCGGCGTGCCGCCCGGCGGGGACATCATGATCCACGGTCTGAGGAACGGCTTCTCCTGGGTCGGCCGCCTGCATCGTCTGATCGACTGGACGGATGGCTGCGTGGGCGTGACCAACGCCGAGGCCCGCTCGATCTACGCGCGGGTCGAGGTCGGCACGCCGATCGAGATCCGGAGCTGAGCGGGATCGGGCGTCGTCGGACGGAGCGTTCGGGGCCGGGGCGCCTCAAGGCGCCGCATCGCCGGCGGCCGCGCCCGGCCCCGCGGGCGGGCGCCACGGGAGCGGATCGAACGAGCGCCGGAGCGCCTCGAGGAACCGCTCCGTCCGGGCCGCGCGCGACCGCCGTTCCGAGCCGAGCAGGGCGACGACCGGCGCCGACGGCAGGGCGTAGCCTTCGAGCAGGCGCGCCAGCCGCCCCGCGCGCAGGTCGTCGGCGACATCCCATTCCGAGCGCACGATCACGCCGAGGCCCGCGAGGGCCCAGCCCCGCACCACGTCGCCGTCGTTGCTGACCAAGCCCGCATCCACCCTGACGCGGACCTCGGCGCCGTCCGCCGCGCGGAAGCGCCAGAGCGTCACGTCCTCGTCGTTCTCGCGCAGCGCGATGCAGGTGTGATCCCGCAGATCGGCCGGCACGCGCGGGGCCGGCTGCCGGGCCAAGTAGGCGGGCGCCGCGCAGAGGATCCGGTCGTTCGGCGCGAGGGCGCGCACGGTGAGGCTCGGGGTCGCCTCCCTGATCTCACCGACGTGGATCGCGAGGTCCCAGGTCTCGGACGGGATGCGGCCCAGGCGATCCGAGAGCAGCAGGTCGATCCGCACGCCCGGATGCCGGAGCCGGAACGCCGTCACGACCGGGGCCACGTAGCGGCGCCCGAAGCCGAGCGGGGCGACGACGCGCAGATGTCCGGTCACCGCGCCGACCCGCTCGGCCAGGGCGTCGGCGAGATCGTCGAAGGCGCCGAGGAGGTCGCGACCGCGCTCGGCCAGCAGCTCCCCCTCGTCGGTCAGCGTGAGGCCGCGGCCGGAGCGGTCCACCAGATGGACCCGCAGCCGCTTCTCCAGGCCGCGCAGCCGCTGCGTCACGGCGGGCGGCGACACGTTCAGGCTGCGCGCCGCGGCGGCCAGGGACGGGCTGGCCGCCACCGCGACGAAGAAGCGGAGATCGTCGGTGTCGAGCATTAAGGCCGACCTTAATCCAGAATGCCGAACAGATTAATGGCGTCTCGCGGCCCGGCATGATCTGTCACCCGGCAGCGAGACAGGGAGGCGCGGACATGCCGGAGACCGGAATCGGGACGCAGGTGCCGTCAGCGGAGCCCGGCGGGGCGTCGGGTCCGCTCCAGACACCGTGCCTCCTCCTGGACGAAGCGCGGCTGCGCGCGAACCTCGCGGGGCTGCGGGCGCACCTGGACCGGCTGGGCGTCGCCTTCCGGCCGCACCTGAAGACGGCGAAGTCGATCGACGTCGCCCGCCTGGCGATGACCGGTCCGGGCGGCCCGGCGATCGTCTCGACCCTGCGCGAGGCCGAGTACTTCGCCGAGGGCGGGGTCCGGGACATGATCTACGGCGTCGGCATCGCCCCGCAGAAGCTCGACCGCGTCGGCGCGGTCCGGCGCCGCTGGGGCGCCGACCTCGCCGTGGTGCTCGACTCGATCGAGCAGGCGGACGCGGTCGCCGCCTGGGCCGCGCGGACCGGCGACCGTCTGCCGGTCCTGATCGAGGTCGACGCCGATGGGCATCGCTCCGGCGTGAAGCCGGCCGACGCGGCGCTGCTGGTGGCGATCGGGCGCGCGCTCGGCGCGGGGGCGGACCTGCGCGGCGTGCTGCTCCACGCCGGCGACAGCTACGGTCTCAGCGATCCCGAGGATCTCGCCGCGGCCGCGGAGGGCGAGCGCGCGGCGGCGGTGACGGCCGCCACCCTCCTGCGCGAGGCGGGCCTGCCGTGCCCGGTGGTGAGCGTCGGCTCGACCCCGACCGCGCGCTACGCCCGGAACCTCGACGGGATCACCGAGGTCCGTGCCGGCGTGTTCATGTTCGGCGACCTGTTCCAGGCCGGGGTCGGCTCCGTCGCGGTCGACGACATCGCGGTGAGCGTGCTCGCCACCGTGATCGGGCACCGCCGCGACAAGGGCTGGATCATCACCGATGCCGGCTGGATGGCGCTGTCGCGCGACCGGGGCACGGCCCGGCAGGCGGTCGATCAGGGCTACGGCGTGGTCTGCGACCGCGCCGGCCGCCCCTACCCGGACCTGATCGTCGCCGACGCCAACCAGGAGCACGGCATCCTCGCCCTGCGTCCGGGCTCCCGCGCCGCCCTCCCCGACCTGGCCATCGGCGACCGTGTGCGCGTCCTGCCGAACCACGCCTGCGCGACGGGCGCCCAGTACGACCGCTATCACGTCCTCGACGCCGACGGGCGGGTCGCCGCCGTCTGGCCGCGCATCAATGGCTGGTAGGCGGCGCCGACCGTGACGTCGCGGACCGGGCGCCTCGCGAGCGCCCGGC
>NZ_JBKFBI010000158.1:0-12751 GCF_053346095.1 Methylobacterium sp. A52T
GGCCGCACCGGCCGCACCGGCCGCGGTGCATCCGGCGCCGGCCGCGGCGGCGCGCCCGGCGACCCCGTTCACGCTGCGGCCCAAGGTCCGCAACCGGACCCAGCCCCGCGCCCTGCTGATCGGCTCCTCCACGGGCGGCCCGCGTGCCGTGGGCGAGATGCTGGAGGGCATCGGCGCGGCCGCCCTGCGGCGCCTGCCGGTCCTGATCGTCCAGCACATGCCGCCGATCTTCACGGCGGTCTTCGCCGAGCACCTGGCCACCCGCACCGGGCTCCCGGCGGCGGAGGGCAAGGCCGAGGAGCGGGTCGAGCCGGGCCGCATCTACGTCGCACCGGGCGGCCGCCACATGGGGCTGGCCGGCGGGGCCGGCGGCCCGATCATCAAGCTCACCGACGGCCCCCCGGTGAATTTCTGCCGCCCCGCGGTCGACGTCCTGTTCAAGGACGCGGCGGTGGTGTTCGGCGCCGCCACCGCGACCGTGATCCTCACCGGCATGGGCTCGGACGGGACCAACGGCGCCCGGGCGCTCACCGAGGCCGGCGGCCCGGTCCTCGCCCAGGACGAGGCCACCAGCACGGTCTGGGGCATGCCGGGCAGCGTCGCGCGGGCCGGGCTCGCGGAGGCCGTGCTGCCGTTGCCCGAACTCGCGACGGCGCTGCGCGCCCTGATCACGGGGCAGCCGGCATGACCGAACTCGAGTTCGAATTCCTGCGCACCTTCCTGAAGCAGCGCTCCGGCCTCGCGCTGACGCCGGAGAAGCGCTACCTCGTGGAGAGCCGGCTGACCCCGGTCTGCCGCCGCTTCGGCCTCGCCAGCCTCGGCGACCTGATCGGCGCCCTCAAGCTCGCCCAGAACAGCACGATCGAGCGGGCCGTGGTCGAGGCCATGACCACGAACGAGACCTTCTTCTTCCGCGACCGGATCCCCTTCGACCTGTTCCGCGACACGCTCCTGCCGGACGTGCTGGCGCGCAATGCCGGCCGCCGTCGGCTGCGGATCTGGTGCGCGGCGGCCTCGACCGGGCAGGAGCCGTACTCGCTGGCCATGCTCCTCCAGGAGGCGGCGCCGCGGCTCGCCGGCTGGCAGGTGGAGATCGTCGCCACCGACCTGTCCACCGAGGTGATCGAGAAGGCCAAGCTCGGGCTGTACAGCCATTTCGAGGTCCAGCGCGGCCTGCCGGTGCAGTGGCTGATCAAGTACTTCACCCAGGTCGGCGAGCAGTGGCAGATCGCCCAGAGCCTGCGGAGCATGGTGGATTACCGCCAGCTCAACCTGCTGCACAGCTTCGCCTCGCTGGGCCAGTTCGACGTGATCTACTGCCGCAACGTGCTGATCTACTTCGACGCGCCGACCAAGTCCGACGTCCTGGCGCGGCTCGCGGCGCAGCTCGCCCCGGAGGGCGCGCTGCTGCTCGGCGCCGCCGAGACGGTGATCGGCCTGACCGACCGGCTCTCGCCGAACCCGAAGCACCGCGGCCTCTACGGCCACGCCGAGGCCGCGGCGCGTCCGGCCGAGGCGCCGCCGCTGCGCATGGCCGCGAGCCTCTGAGCGGCGCGACCGGAGCTCCCGGTCGCGCCCCGGCTCCGGGCCGTTCCCGAGACCGCCAGCGCGGCGGGGATCCGGGCGATCCTGGAAACGCGGCTTTAAGAACCGCGTGGGTAATTTGCACACGGACCCGCCGCCGGGCGAATCCGGCTCATCCGTGACCCGAGCCCCCCATGAGTACCGTCTCGTCCACCGCGACAGCACAGCTCGCCGCGCAGCGATGGTCGCCGCCTCCGTCGCCCCAGACCCGGATGTCCGACACGATCAGCAGCGCGCTGTCGGCCGGCACGATCAGCAGCACCGACGCGACGGCCCTCACGAGTGCCCTGAGCAGCATCGATGGGAGCCTGTCGTCGGCCAGCGCTGCCTCGACCAGCGCCACGAGCCGGTCCGGGCTCGACCCGTCCTCGATGAAGGACCGGATCGACGGTCTGATCGCCGATCAGGTCAGCAGCGGCAGCATCACCGCCGACCAGGCCACGGAGCTGAAGAACCTGTTCGCCAGCCACGGCCGGAGCACCCAGAGCGCCGACGCCACCGGCGACGGGACTGGCGACGTCGCCGGCCCGGACGGCCCGCCGCCCGGGCCCCCGCCCGGCCCGCCGCCGACGGACGCTGCGGGCAGCGCCGGGAGCGGGGCGTCGGCCTCGGCGTCGGTCTCCACGTCGGCCTCCACGTCGGCCTCCACGTCGGCCTCCACGTCGGCCTCGACGTCGACCACCGACGCGGCGCGCACGACGAACGACCTGCTGTCCACCTTCATCCAGCAGCTCCAGAGCGGCCAGTCGGGCCGCGTCGGCTACGGGGCGAGCGGCACCGCCAACAGCGGCGCCGTCTCGGCGCTCCTCCTCGACTTCCGCAGCTGAGACCGGGGCGCGGCCGGCGGCCCTCCCGCCCGGCGCATCGCCCGCCTGCGCGCGGCCGGGGTCGACCCCGGCCGCGCGACGCGGCATCACGGCGGTGGACAGGCACGGGAGAGACGGCATGGCGGCAGGAGCGGGGACGGGATTGCCCAAGGTCGCGTTCATCGGCACGGGCGGGACGATCTCGTCCCTCGGCCGCGACGCCCTCGACATCCTCGACTACACCGCCACCGATCGGCGCCTCGAGGCCGGCGCGATCCTGGACGCGGTTCCGGAACTCGCGACGGTCGCCGCGGTGGTGCCGGTGCCGTTCCGGGCGGTCCCGAGCCCGGCGATCGGGTTCGCCGAGTGGCGCGACCTCGTCCGGCTGTGCGAGCGCCTCGCGTCCGAGCACCCGGACCTCGCCGGCATCGTCATCGGGCACGGGACCGCCACGTTGGAGGAGACCGCCTACGCCCTCAGCCTCACCCTGACGGTGGATCTGCCGGTGGTGCTGGTCGGCTCGCAGCGGCCGATGAGCGCCCTCTCCACCGACGCCAAGCTGAACCTCGTGGCAGCCGTGCGCACGGCCGCGGCGCCGGCCTCCCGCGGGCGCGGCGTGCTGGTGGTGCTCAACGACGAGATCCAGGCGGCCCGCGAGGTGACCAAGACCTCGGTGGCCCGGCTCCAGACCTTCCGGACCCCGGATTTCGGCGTGCTCGGCCACGTCGACGGCGAATCCGTCCGCTACTACCGCCGCTCCGAGCGCGCGCACGCGCCGGGCACGCCCTTCGACATCCGGACCCTGCCGGCGCTGCCGCGGGTCGACGTCGCCTACGGGTACGCCGACGCCGACGGCACCGCGGTCCGGGCCTTCCTGGCCGCCGGCGCGCGCGGCCTCGTCGCGGCCGGTCTCGCGCCGGGCATGACCCCGCCCGCCGAGGCCGAGGCCCTGGAGGCGGCGGCCGCCGCCGGGATCGTGGTGGTGATGTCGACCCGGGCCGGCAGCGGCGTGGTCCCGCTCACCACCCGGCTGCGCAGCCGCGGCATCCTCAGCGCCGACAATCTCACCCCGCAGAAAGCCCGGATCCTGCTCGCCCTGGCGCTGACCGTCACGGCGGAGCCCGAGGCGGTGGCGCGGCTGTTCGCGACCTACTAGCGACGCGTCCCGGGGCCGGTCGCCCGCCCCGCCGAGCCCTCAACGCCCCCTTCCGGCCGGTCGCGACACGGTCCCCGCCGCGCGCGGACCCTGTCGCGACCCGTGGTGCGCGCCGGCGCTCTCGGCCGGCCAGGCGGGCCGCATGTGCGATTTGGTCCAGAAAATCCCGCCGAGCCCGGATAGGTCAAGGATCAGTCCGGTGCAGTCCAGCCGAGGGATTTTTCGCCCGGAAGACTGTCATCAGACGAAGAAGGTTCGGGAACACGCCATCAGCATTGCGGAAGATGCTCGAGATCGGCTTCCGCGCAGGGCATGACGGTTCGCGTGCCCGCACAGGGATTCACGGCCATGCGCGCGACATCCATCGTCTCCATGTCTCTGGCGCTCTCGGTCCTGTCCGGGCTGGGCGCCCAGGCGGAGACCGCCGGGAGCCTCTCCACGACGACGGCCGTCAGCGGCAGCGCCGCCGCGATGTACAATCTCGGAAGCCTCTACATCAACGGCCAGGGCGTGAAGCAGGATTTCGGTACGGCCGGACGCTGGTTCGAGAAGTCGGCCGCCGGCGGCGACGTCGACGCCATGCTCAACCTCGGCAGCCTGTACTACAACGGCCAGGGCGTGAAGCAGGACTACGCCACCGCGGCCGCGTGGTTCGAGAAGGCCGCCGTGGCGGGCAACGCCGAGGCCATGAACAACCTCGGCAGCCTCTACGATGCCGGCCAGGGCGTGACGCAGGACTACGCCACGGCGCGCAGCTGGTACGAGAAGGCGGCGGCCGCCGGCGCCGCGTCGGCCCTTTACAATCTCGGTCTACTCTACGCCAACGGTCAGGGCGTCGGGCAGGATCACGGCGCGGCCGCGTCCTGGTTCGGCAAGGCCGCCGCCGCCGGCAACGTCGACGCGATGAACGCCCTCGGCAGCCAGTACCTCACCGGTCAAGGTGTGAAGCGGGACGCCGCCACGGCCCGCCGCTGGTTCGAGCGGGCGGTCGCCGGCGGCAACGTGGACGCGATGAACAACCTCGGCAGCCTCTACCTGAACGGCCAGGGCGTGAAGCCGGACGCCGCCGCGGCCCGCCGCTGGTTCGAGAAGGCGGCCGCCGCCGGCCACGCGGAGGCGATGAACAATCTCGGCTTCCTCTACGTCAACGGTCGCGGGGTGAAGCAGGATTTCGAGGCCGCCCGGCGGTGGTTCGAGAAGGCCGCCGGCGGCGCCGCGGCCGCGAACGTCCCCGGCGACATCGCGCTCCGCTAGAGTCGTCTCCGATCGGGTCGGGACGGAGGCGATCGCCGGGGCCGTGCCGAACGATGCACCGGTGCCCTCTCCCGTGAGGGAGAGGGGGCTTGGCGCGGCTGCCGGGACCGGGGCCGCCGCCCTTCCCAACCGTCGCAACACGATCGGGAACGGCTCCAGGGCGGGGTCGCGGTCGGGGCGCGCACGTGTCATGCCGGCGGGCGCGGTCCCGACCGGACCGGATGGGGCGAGGATACGGCTCGGATGGGGCCAGGATGGCGCCCTCCGCCTCCGACGCGACCCGTCCGCAGGGACCAGACATCGATGCCGCTGATCGACCCCGCCCGCTCGCTCCTCCTCGTCATCGACGTTCAGGTCCGGCTGATGCCGACGATCGCGGAAGGGGACGGGGTCGTCGCCAATGCGGGCCGCCTCCTCGCCGCCGCGCAGCTGCTCGACGTCCCGGTCCTGGTCACCGAGCAGAATGCCGGCGGCCTCGGGCCGACCGTGCCGGCCCTGGCGCCCGAGCCCGGGACGGCCTTCGCGAAGATGAGCTTCGGCGCGACCCGGACGCCCGGCTTCCTCGAGCGCCTGCCCGCGGACCGCGACCTCGTGGTCAGCGGCTGCGAGGCGCATGTCTGCGTGCTGCAGACGGTTCTCGGGCTGCGCGAGTCCGGCCGCCGCGTCGCCGTGGTGGCCGACGCCGTGGGCTCGCGGCGGATCGAGAACCGGGAGGCCGCGCTCGCCCGGATGGCGGCCCACGGCGCCGAGATCGTCACCACCGAGATGGTGGCCTTCGAGTGGCTCGGCACGGCGCGGCACAGGCGGTTCCGCGACGTCGTCAGGCTCATCAAGTAGGCGCCGCGGCGATCCTCGCCCCGGCGCGCCTCAGGAGCCGTCGAGGGCCGCGCGGGTCTGCGGGTCGGGTCCGATATCGTCGGTGCCGGTCATGCCCAGCACCTCGATCAGGCGGGTCCGGGCGCGGCTGACCCGGCTCTTGATCGTGCCCACCGCGACGCCGCAGATGGCCGCGGCCTCCTCGTAGGTGAAGCTCTGGGCGCCGACCAGGACCAGCGCCTCGCGCTGGGCCGGCGGCAGCCGGTTCAGCGCGCTCTGGAACTGCGCCATCTCCATCCGGATCTCCTGCTCGGGGAGGGCGGTCAGGCGCCCGGCATGGACGCCGTCGGCGTCCTCCACCTCGCGCTTGCGCTTGCGCTGCTCCGAGTAGAACAGGTTCCGCAGGATCGTGAACAGCCACGCGGTCAGGTTGGTCCCGCGACGGAAGCTGGCGGCGTTGACCCAGGCGCGCACGAGCGTGTCCTGCACGAGGTCGTCCGAGCGGTCGAGGTCGTAGGTCAGCGAGAACGCGAAGGCCCGCAGCGCCGGGATCGCCCCCAGCAGGAGGTCGCGCATCTCCGCGTCGGCGCCCCGGGGGGCCGGGCCGGATCCGCTCCCCGCGGGGGCGGCTTGCAGCATCAGGGTCATCGCGAGGCCTCCGTGTCGGAGTGTGCGGCGAGCTCGTCGAGCAGCGTCCGGAGCCGGTCCGGGATCGGCAGGGCCAGGACGCCCGCGTAGTGCAGGCGCAGGCCGCGCCCGATCCGGTCCCGCGCGCCGTCGTCGATCGGCCGGCCGGGTCCGCCGACCGGCGCCGGGCGTGACGCGGCCGCGGCGCCCGTTCCGGCCGGGTCCGCCGCGGCGGCGGAGTCCGGAATCCCTCGATCGTCCTCGGTCCCCGGCATGGTCGCGCCCCCTGGTCGTGCGCGATGGGGGCCCGAGGGGCCCGGCGGTCCGCCGGACCGTTGTCCCCATCGGTTCGGCGAAGACGCGTCTCATCGCCTTCCGGCAGCGCTGGTAGGCGCGACGGATTTAATCGGTTCTGAACCCCGCATTCATCCAATTTTAATCTTGAAATAGCCCAGCTTGCGCCGAATTTAATTCATAAAGTCTCAGATACAATTCGGAAATACTTGTTTCTAGCTTGGCCGTGGCGACACTCGTCCTCCGTGCCTGAACGCGGGATGAGCGCACGGCGCCCCGGGCCGGGCGCGTCGCGGCGGCCCCGCTCAGAGCTTCACGCCCTCGAGATAGCCGCGGTTCCAGGTCGGGCTGATCAGGATCTCGTTGACGCAGACGGAGGCCGGCAGGCGGGCGACGAACAGGATCGTCTCGGCGAGATCCTCCGGCTGGAGCATGCTCCCGCGATCCTCCGCGGTGACCGGGACCGGCCGCTTGTCGAGGAGGGGCGTCGCGACCTCGCCGGGGCAGATGCAGCAGGACCGGATGCCGTGCCCGCACTCCTCCTGGTTCAGGCTCTCCGAGAGCGCCACGAGCCCGTGCTTGGCGGCGGAATAGGCCGGTCCCGTCAGCGTGGAAACGTAGCGGCCGGCCCAGGAGGAGACGTGGATGATCAGGCCGCTCCGCTGCGCCCGCATGGTCGGCAGCACCGCCCGCGCCGCGTAGAAGGGGCCGTTGAGATTGACGCCGACCACGGCGTCGATGCCGGCCGGCGTGATCTCGCTCCAGCCGCGCTGCGGCACGTTGAGGCCCGCCGAGTTCACCAGCAGGTCGCAGCGCCGCCACGCGGCGTGAACTGCCTCCCAGGCGCGCTGCACGTCGTCGGCCACGCCCATGTCGGCCGGGGCGACCAGCGCCTCGCCGCCCGCCGCGCGGGCCATCTCCGCGGTGCGCGCGAGGGCCTCCTGTCCCCGCCCGGTGAGCGCGAGCCGCATGCCGGCCCGCGCCAGCGCCACGGCGGCCGCCTGCCCGATCCCGGATCCGGCCCCCGTTACCCAGGCGACCTGCCCTTCGAGCGCGCGCATCATGGCGTTCGGCTCCCTTCCTACGGCTTGGCGACGAGCGGGCAGCCGCCCTCGGCGAGGGGGCGGAAGGCCTGCTCGGCGGGGATCGTCTCCAGCACCTTGTAGAGGTCCCACGGGCCCTTCGACTCGGACGGCGCCTTCACCTCGAACAGGTACATCGGGTGGATCTTGCGTCCGTCCGCCCGGACCACACCCTTGCCGAACAGCGGGTCGTCGGTCGGGTTGGCCTTCATCCAGGCCATGGTCTTCTGCGGGTCCGTCGACTTCGTCGCCGCCACGGCCTTCAGGTAGTGCAGGAGCCCGGCGTAGACGCCCGCGTGGTTCATCGTCGGCATGCTGTTGCCGTTGCGCGGGTAGAAGCGCTCCGAGAAGGCCCGGGTCTCCGGGTTGAGATCCCAGTAGAACGACTCGGTCAGCACGAGGCCCTGCGCGGTCTGCAGGCCGATCGCGTGGACGTCGACGGCGTAGATCAGCAGGGCGGCGAGCTTCTGGCCGCCGTCGGTCAGCCCGAACTCGTGCGCCTGCTTGACCGCGTTGACCGTGTCGCCGCCCGCGTTGGCCAGACCCACCACCTTCGCGCCCGAGGCCTGCGCCTGCAGCAGGAACGAGGAGAAGTCCGTGGCGGGGAACGGGACCCGCGCGGCGCCCAGTACCCGGCCGCCGCCCGTGTCGATCACGGCCTTCGCCTCGTTCTGAAGGGAGAGGCCGAAGGCGTAGTCGGCGGTGAGGAAGTACCACGTGTCGCCGCCGCGCTTGAGCATGGCGCCGGCCGTGCCGTGCGCCAGGGCGTAGGTGTCGTAGGTCCACTGGATCGTGTTCGGCGAGCACTGCTTGCCGGTCAGCTCCGTGGTGCCGGCCCCCGAGTCGATGAAAACTTTGTTCTTCTCGCGGGTGACCTGACTCACCGCCAGCGCCACCGAGGAGGTCGGCACGTCGAGGATCGCGTCCACGCCGTCGCGGTCGTACCACTGGCGGGCGACGGCGGCGCCGATATCCGGTTTGTTCTGGTGGTCGGCCGAGACGACCTCGACCTGCACGCCCGGCTCGATCTTGGCGAAGTCCTCGACCGCCATCTGCGCGGCGACGACGGAGCCCTTGCCGCCAGTATCGGCGTAGACGCCCGACATGTCGTTGAGGACGCCGACCTTGACGCGGATCGGCTCGGCAATGGCCGGCGCGGCGAGCGCGGCGAAGCCGATCGCGACCGAGAGCACGCAACTCCGGATCGACGCCATGGCAGACCATCCTCCGCGGCAGTTTCTGTCTTTCGGTCAGGAGGGCACGCTGGCATCCCAGCGTCAAGCAGCGGTCCGCGACCGGATCCGGGAGCGGTGAGACAGGCCGGCACCGGATGTGTCGAGGCGGCGGTGCCGACGGACTCGGGGCGGGACGCCCTCCCGAGACTGGCCCGTCGCGACACCGGGATCGGTGCGGTGGCGCTGCCTCAGCCGGCGCGCTCTGCCGGACGACGATCAAGCCCCACGGGCGCGGGGCCCGGCCTCGGCGATCGAATGTCGTGGTGCCGGCGGAGGGGATCGAACCCCCGACCTTCGGTTTACAAAACCGCTGCACTACCGCTGTGCTACACCGGCAGGCGCTCTGAAACCATTGAGAAAATTGGCGGTTTCGGTGCGTCAGAGGCGCTTTTGACTACGTTTGGGGGCGCTTCGTCAAGGCACACATCTCGGCACAGTCCGTCCATCGTGCGTGCGCGCAACCCTTGGAGCGGGCCGAAGAAGGCTGGCGCCCGAGCGATGCGGGAGGCGGCACAGTCCATGGAACAGTCCAGGGCTTGGGCGTGAATGGCCAAGGAACCCTCGACTCGCCGAGCTGCGCGAGACCGCCGAGGTTATCGGTGGGGCGATCCGCGCCGTGGTCGCTGCGGTGTTGGCCGACCTCCCGCACGACCGCGGAGGTCCGGACCGCCGAGCAAGACAGTCAAAAGTCGGCACAGACGTACCGGTTCAGGCCCGCCGCCACCGCGTGGGGGCGCTAAGGACGGAAGGTGCCGGGGCGCGCGAGACAGGTACGCGGTTCGCAGAACCGCCGTACAAGCGCCGCTCAATCCGAGCCGCGCCGGGATCTGCGCGGCCGGCCCTCAATGGCCCGAGCGGCGGATCAGGCTCTTGAGGCGCTGGTCGGCGGTGTCGAGGCGGTCGCCGATGCCGCGCCGGATGCATTTGCCGACGGAATCGCCGGCGTAGAACCCGACCGTCTGGTCTTGGTTCCGGCAGGACTGGACCGGCGGCCACGCCACCACCCCCGCCACGACCAGCAGCACGACCAGGCAGTCGACGACGAGCCAGCCCTTCCAGCCGAGCCGGAAGCCGCGCCGCCGCTCGGGCGCCCGGGTCCGGCGCGGGGTGCGGTGCGCCCCGTCCGGGCCGACGCGCGCCATGCGGGCGCGGAACTGGGCCTCCTCGAGGGCGTCGGAGGCGCGGCCGGACGAGGCCGGGAGGAGCGGGCGGGTGGACATGGCGGCCTCGCGGAGGTCGGTTCGGAGCGGATCGGCGGAGCGCGGAAGGGCCGTGAGCGGGCGCTCAGTCGATGAGCCGTTTCAGGAGCGCGAGGTTGTCCTGGATCGACAGGACGTTGCCGAGCATCTCGGTACGGGCGCAGGCCCCGGCCCCGACGAGACCGAGCCAGCCCGCCGCCGGGCGCGCGCTGCAATCCGCGAAGCTGCCGTACAGGAACAGCGCGGCCGGCACCGCGAGGAGGGCGAGCTTCGTCGGCGAGAAGAGCCGGCCGACGACGCCCCTGCGCGGCCGCCGCGCGTCGCGGTCGTCGTCCCAGTCCCTGTCGTCCGGCTCCCAGCCGTAGCGGTCCGCCTGGTACGCCGTCGCGTCGATGTCCCGGTCCCGGCGATGCATGGCGTTCCGTGCTCGGTCTGATCAGTCTGACCGAAGGTGCCACGCTTTCGTGAAGCTCAACCTAAGAGCAATGTTTAAGTTCTTCCCAACCGGTCCCGCCCGGCTCAGGCGGCGAGCGCCCGCCTCACCGTGGCGCGCAGATCCGCCAGGGAGAAGGGCTTGGTCAGCACGTCGGTGACGATGGCGTCGAGCCCGCGCGCGCGCTCGCGCTGATCGGCGAAGCCGGTCATCAGCAGGATGGTCAGGTCGGGGAAGTCGCGCTTGGCGGCGAGGGCCAGCGCGATGCCGTCCATGAGCGGCATGCGGATGTCGGTGAGCATCAGGTCGAAGCCGCCGTCGGCCTCGTTGAGGCGGTCGAGCCCGTCGCTGCCGTCGTTGGCCGTGACGACGGCGTGCCCGTCGATCTCGAGCCCCCGCTTCAGGAAGCCCCGGACGGTCTCTTCGTCATCCACCAGGAGGATGCGCGCCATGTGGTCCTGTAACCGTCCCCGAAATCCGCGCGCGCCGCGTCGCGACGCCGCGCGCGCCCAAACGTCGACAGACGCAGACGAATTCTCCGTCTGTCAAGTCGTCGCAGGCTGAATTGTCCCGCGGGTCGCGGCGCGCGGCGAAAATGCCGCGCCGCGCGCACGGTCAGGCGTCGAACAGGTCCGGGGCGCCGTCCCCGTAATCGACCACGCCCACGAAGGGCAGCTGGCGGAAGGCGTGGGCGGCGTCCATCCCGTAGCCGACGACGAACACGTCGGGGCAGGTGAAGCCGACGAAATCCGCGTCGATCGTCACGGCGCGCTTGCCGGGCTTCTCCAGCAGCACCGCGGTGAGGACGCGCCGGGCGCCGCGGGCCATCAGCAGGTCCTTGGCGAAGACGACGGTCCGGCCCGATTCCAGGATGTCGTCCACGAGCAGCACGTCCCGCCCGCGCACCTCGCTCTGCACGTCGCGCAGGATCTCGACCTGCCCGCTGGAGACCGTCCCGGTGCGGTAGCTCGACAGGTGCACGAACTCGACCTGCGGGGCGAGGCCCACCCGGTGCAGCGACCGGAGCAGGTCGGCCGCGAACATGAAGCTGCCCTTGAGCACCGCCACGACGAGGAGGTTCTCGGGCCGCGCGGCGAGGATCTCGCGGGCGAGCTCGTCGTTGCGCTTGGCGATGGCCGCCTCGTCGAACAGGGTGCGGACGCGCCGTTCAGGGATGCTCATCTCTCGTGTCCCGAAGCCCGTTGGCGCGGCGGCGCCCGCCGCCGCGCTCGGGAACGGTCTTAGCGTCCCGGGCGCGCGCGGGGAACTCCGGATCCGCCAGATGGTCCCGCGCCGTCGATGCGGGTCAGGCTTCGGCCGCCTGCCGGAACGGTCGGAGCAGGCGGGTGAGCCCGCGCCGGCGCGCCGGCCGGGCCGCACGCCGCGCCGCGGCCAAGTCCGGTTCCGGCCCCGCACCGATCCCGTCGGCGTCGTCCCCGTCGACCGCGTCCTCGTCCGCGTCGTCCGGCTCGACGTGCCGGACCTGCTCGAGGACGTCCGCCACGATGCGTGGGATGGGCCGCGCGTGCTCTTCCAGGAGTAGCGAGGCTGTCCAGAGGCGACTCGCGTTCGCGAGGGGCAGCTTCCCCTGTGTCAGGCGCTCCATCAGCATCCGGTCGGCGAGCGAGGCCGCGAGGGCGCTCACGATTTCGAGCTGATCCTGCTGTGTCGTGCTCTTCATGGCAGTCTTCACGCTAACGAAAATAGTCTTCTCCCAGACGGGATGGTATGCGAGCAAATCTGGCGATTCTATAGCGCGCGCGAGCATTGGAGTGGCCGCCTGTGTACAGGCCCGCTCAGGTGCGAGGACCGGTCCCGTCGATGCCGATCAGGTCGGAGTGCGGGTTCGGATCGGACCTGATCCGGCGCGGCGCCATTCGCGCATAAGCAAAAGGGGCTGGCGATCCGCCAACCCCTCGCGCTGTCGAGCTGAATGGATGGTACCACCGCCCCGGCTCGAACGGGGGACCCCCAGATCCACAATCTGGTGCTCTAACCAACTGAGCTACGGCGGCACTGGCGCGGGGTGTATCGTGGGCCGCGGCAGTTTTCAAGGCGATGCGTGCACGGGATCTGGACTTCGTGGACAGCGCCGTCCGGGCCCCCGCGCCGGGGCTGGCCGCGCCCCCGGGGCGCGCACCCGTTTGCAACGGGATCCGCCCCGGCTGTAACTGCGGCGGCGGGGCCGACGCGTCGGCCCCGCCGATCGGGCGGACCGGAGGCGAGGGGGCGGACCGTGAGCGCGCGACAGCCATCGGGCGCCGC
>NZ_JBKFBI010000159.1:0-12712 GCF_053346095.1 Methylobacterium sp. A52T
TCCGAGGCGCCCCGCCGCGCGCCGGCTCTCAGCGCCATGGCGGCCCGGGCGGCGATCCGCGCGGCCGGCCAGCCGACCGCCGTCCCGCCGGCGCCCCCGGCCCTGCCCGAAGCAGGTCCCGCCCCGGTCGTTGCCGCACCGGTCGCCGCGCGCGCCGAGGCAGAGCGCGTTGTGATCCCGATGACGCCGCGCCCGGTCCTGCTCCGCGGCAAGCTGGCGCCGCAGCCGGAGCCGGTCGAGGCGGAGATCGAGGCGCAGATCGGGGTCGAGGCCGAGCCGGTCGCCGCTGCCGTCGAGGCGGTCGAGGTCGCGGCCCTGCCGGCCCCCGCGCCGGCGTCGGTCCCCCTGGTGGCGCCGCGGGCCCACCTGATCCCGGCCGGCCGCCACCTCGAGATCGCGCCGATCGAGAACGCCGATTACGAGCTGCCGTCCCTCGAACTGCTCGCTCTGCCGGCCCCCGGCGGCAGCGAGGAGGTCGACGCCGACGTGCTGGAGCAGAACGCCCTCAACCTGCAGCAGACCGTCCAGGATTTCGGCGTGCGCGGCGACATCCTGGCGGTGCGGCCGGGCCCGGTCGTCACCCTCTACGAGCTCGAGCCCGCCCCCGGCACCAAGTCCAGCCGCGTGATCGGCCTGTCGGACGACATCGCCCGGTCGATGTCGGCGGTCTCGGCCCGCGTCGCGGTCGTGCCCGGCCGGAACGTCATCGGCATCGAGCTGCCGAACGAGACCCGCGAGACCGTGTTCCTGCGCGAGCTGCTCTCGTCGGCCGACTTCGCCGAGAGCAAGCACAAGCTGGCGCTGTGCTTAGGCAAGAACATCGGCGGCGAGCCGATCATCGCCGACCTCGCGCGCATGCCGCACCTCCTGGTCGCCGGCACGACCGGCTCGGGCAAGTCGGTGGCGATCAACACCATGATCCTGTCGCTGCTCTACCGGCTGAAGCCCGAGGAGTGCCGCCTGATCATGGTCGACCCGAAGATGCTGGAACTGTCGGTCTACGACGGCATCCCGCACCTGCTCTCCCCGGTCGTCATCGACCCCAAGAAGGCGGTCATCGCCCTCAAGTGGGCCGTGCGCGAGATGGAGGAGCGCTACAAGAAGATGGCCAAGATCGCCGTCCGCAACATCGACGGCTACAACGCCCGCATGAAGGAGGCCCGCGAGAAGGGCGAGACCATCACGCGCACGATCCAGACCGGCTTCGACCGCCACACCGGCGAGGCCGTGTTCGAGGACGAGGCGATGGATCTCGCGCCTCTGCCGTACATCGTGATCGTGGTCGACGAGATGGCCGACCTGATGATGGTGGCCGGCAAGGACATCGAGGGGGCGATCCAGCGCCTGGCGCAGATGGCGCGGGCGGCGGGCATCCACCTGATCATGGCGACGCAGCGCCCGTCGGTGGACGTGATCACCGGGACGATCAAGGCGAACTTCCCGACCCGGATCAGCTTCCAGGTGACGAGCAAGATCGACAGCCGCACGATCCTGGGCGAGATGGGCGCCGAGCAGCTTCTGGGCCAGGGCGACATGCTGTTCATGGCCGGGGGCGGGCGCACGACGCGGGTGCACGGGCCGTTCTGCTCGGACAGCGAGGTCGAGAGCGTGGTCGCCCACCTCAAGCGCCAGGGCCGCCCCAGCTACCTCGACGCCGTCACCGCCGACGATTCGCCCGAGGAGCCCGCCAAGGAGGGCGGCCGGTCCGGCCGGGGCAAGGCGGCCGCGGCCGACAAGGCCGAGCGGTCCGACGAGCCCGAGGAGGAGGCCCCCGTCTTCGACATCGGCGCCTTCGCGGCGGCGAGCGGCGGCGAGTCCGACGACCTCTACAAGCAGGCGATCGAGGTGGTGCTGCGCGACCAGAAGGCGTCGACGAGCTACATCCAGCGCCGGCTGCAGATCGGCTACAACCGCGCCGCCTCCATCATGGAGCGGATGGAGATCGAGGGCATCGTCGGACCGGCCAACCACGCCGGCAAGCGCGAGATCCTCGTCGCCGGGGCGACGCACAGCTCGGCCGGGATGTACGACGACGAGTGAGACGCTGTCCGGGCCGCCCCGCCACGGGGCGGCCCGGACGTCGCATCTTCGCCACAGGGCGAGGTTCTAAAAGGGGGCTGCGAAACCCGCCCCGTCTCTGCGAGCGGAGCGAAGCAACCCAGAGTAGCGCGACCTCCGGTATCGTGGCGCATCTGGATTGCCTCGCTCCGCTCGCGAAGACGAGGGGACGGCAAGGCGTCCGCAGCGGCCCGCCCACCTCTGTTTCGCCGCCGGAGCTTGCCCGCGGCTCCTCAGGAGACTCTGCCGATGATCGGCCGCCGCACCCGCACAGCCGGCTCCGTGATCGCCGCCGGGCTGTGGCTCGCGACCGCCAACCCGGCCCACGCGCAGGTCGGCGCCTTCATCGACAGCCTGTTCGGCCACAAGGAGGAGCCCGCCCCGCAGCCGGAGGCCGCACCGGCGGCCCCTGCGCCGGCCAAGAAGCCCGCGCCCAAGGCCAAGGAGGCGAGCAAGGAGGCGAAGCCCGGCACGGCCAAGTCCGGCAAGGGCGGCGACAAGGCGGCCGACAAAACCGACAAGGCATCCGAGCCGAAGGTCGCGGCGGTGGGCGCGCCGACGGCGATCGTCACCGCCGAGTCGGCCGATCCCGCCGCGCTGCTGGCGCAGGCCAACGCCTACTTCAACGGCATCAATACCCTGACGGGCAATTTCGTGCAGATCGGCGCCGACGGCCGCCGGATCGGCGGCAAGCTGACGCTCGTCAAGCCCGGCCGCCTGCGCTTCGACTACGACCAGCCCTCGCCGCTGGAGGTGGTCGCCGACGGGACCTCGGTGGCGGTGCGCGACCGCAAGCTGAACACCCAGGACCTCTACTTCATCGCCCAGACGCCGCTGAAATTCCTCCTGCGGGAGAAGATCGACCTCGCCCGCGACCTCACCGTCACCGACGTGGCGAGCGATCCGGGCAGCGTCCGCATCAGCCTGGAGGACCGCGCCACCCTCGGCGGCACCTCGAAGATCCAGCTGTTCTTCGACGCCGAGATGAAGACCCTGTCGCAGTGGCGGATCACCGACCCGCAGGGCTACGTCACCACGGTGACGCTCTCCAATCTGCAGAAGGGCAAGAGCGTCGACGGCAGCCTGTTCTTCATCAATTACGGGCGGTCCGAGGACAAGGCGATGCAGCAGCAGATCCAGCAATCGCAGAAGTGACGGGGTCGCCCCTTCAGGGGGCGCCGAGCCCGGCCGCGTCGCCGGGCCGCCACCGGTTCAACTCCCGATCGATCGCGCCCTCCGTCCCGTGCAGGAACTCCGCGGTCGGCAGGCCGGGGGCCAGGGCCGCGAGGTAGCTCACCACCACCGTGCCGGACCGGGTCGCCGCGCCCCCGGGCCAGAACAGGCCGGAATTGAGCGCCACCGGCACCACCGGCAGGCCGAGACGGCCGTAGAGCAACTCGACGCCGCGCTTGAAGCGGAGCGGCTCGCCGATCGCGCCGCGGGTGCCCTCGGGGAAGATCAGGACCGACCGCCCCGCCGCGACCGCCTCCCGACCGCCGTCGATCATGGTGCACAGGGCCTGAGTGCCCTTGGCCCGGTCGATGACGATCATCGGCGAGCGCCGGAGGAACCAGCCGACCACCGGGATCGCCAGCAGCTCCCGCTTCGCGACGATCGCCACGTCCGGCACCAGGACCAGGAAGGCCAGCGTCTCCCAGGTCGACTGGTGGTTGGCGACGATCAGGCAGGGCTCGTCCGGCAGGTGCTGGCGGCCCTCCTCGACGTAGCGCAGCCCCACGATGCGCCTGAGGCCGCCCAGGATCCCGCGCGCCCAGAGCCGCGTCGCCCGGCGGATCGGTCGCTGCGGCGATCCGGACAGGAGGAAGATCGCCAGCGGCGCGAGGAACAGCGTGGTCCAGGCGGCCCAGTAGACGGCGAACAGGAGCGAGCGGGCGTGCGCCATGGCGGGCCTCGACGAGGGGCCCGGGACAGGGCAGGCGCCGGGCATAGCGCCTGTCGGTCGGTCGCGCACGGCCTTTCGCCCGCCGGGCGGTGAGCGGACTGTCGCGGGCCGCGAAATCGGCTATCGGAGCGCAACGCCGTCAGAACCCCCGCGCCGCCCGTGCAACTCACCGTCACCACCTGGAACATCAACTCGGTGCGCCTGCGCATCGACCTCGTGCTGCGCTTCCTCGCCGAGCACAGGCCGGACGTGCTCTGCCTGCAGGAGACCAAGTGCCCGGACGACGCCTTCCCACTGAAGGCCCTGCGCGGCTCGGGCTACGAGCACGTGATGTTCGCGGGCCAGAAGGGCTACAACGGCGTCGCGATTCTCTCGCGCTTCCCCCTGCACACCCGCGCCGTGATGGGCTTCTGCGAGCGCCAGGACGCCCGCCACATCTCGGCGGTGCTGGGGCCGGAGGCCGGTGCGGCCTCGGGCATCGTGCTGCACGATTTCTACGTCCCCGCCGGCGGCGACGTGCCGGACCGCGACCTCAACCCGAAATTCGCCCACAAGCTCGACTTCCTGTCGGAACTGCGCGCCTGGGGCGGCAGGCGCGTCTCCGGGCCGGCGATCCTCGTGGGCGACCTCAACGTCGCGCCCCTGGAGCACGACGTCTGGTCGCACAAGCAGCTCCTCGACGTGGTCAGCCACACGCCGGTGGAGACCGAGGCGCTGGAGGTGCTGCGCGGGGAGGCGGGCTGGATCGACGCGGCGCGCCACCTCACCCCGGAGCCGGAGAAGATCTACACGTGGTGGAGCTACCGCTCCCCCGACTGGTCGGCCGCCAACAAGGGGCGGCGCCTCGACCATGCCTGGGTGTCGCCCGACCTCGCCGGGACCGTCCGCAAGGTCGAGGTGCTGCGCGAGGCCCGCGCCTGGGAGCGCCCCTCCGACCACGCCCCGGTGACCCTCACGCTGGAGCTGTGACCGGCCGCGGAACTGCGGCGCGGTCCGAGCATTGCCCGCTCACGAACCCGTGACGTGAGCGAGCCCCGATGCGCAAGATCCTGATCGCTTTCCTGCTTCCCAAGGTCGTGTCCTACCTGCGCCGCCGCTACGGCGGCCCGCACGCCACCCGTAATCGTGCCTTCTGAGACGGCCCGGTCGCGGCCTCCGCCTGTGACCCCCGGGCGCAGGCGGAGGCCGCGGCGACGGCCCTAGATCCTGCGGGTCCCCCGCCGAGGAGCCGCACCCGATGACCCAGGACCCGCGCGAGGCCGGCCCCCGGCCGCCATTCCCCGGCGACCAGCAGCAGCCCCGCCCGGGCCTCACCACGAAGATGACGCCGCGCCCCGACCACGGCGAGGAGAGCTACGTCGGCAAAGGCCTGCTCACCGGTCAGGCGGCGCTGATCACCGGCGGCGATTCCGGCATCGGCCGGGCGGTGGCCATCGCCTACGCCCGCGAGGGTGCCGACGTGGCGATCTCCTATCTCGAGGTCGAGCAGGAGGATGCCGAGGACACGAAGGCCTGGGTCGAGAAGGCCGGCCGCCGCTGCCTGCTGCTCCCCGGCGACATCCGCGACGAGGCCCGGTGCCGGGATCTCGTGGCGCGCACCGTCGCGACCTTCGGGCGGCTCGACATCCTCGTGAACAACGCCGCCGCCCAGGTGGTGAACGAGGGCCTCGACGATCTGGCGGCGTCCGACATCGAGGGCTCGTTCCGCGCCAACGTCTTCGCCATGTACTACCTCGCCCAGGCGGCGGTGCCGCACATGAAGCCGGGCGGCGCGATCGTCAACAGCACCAGCGTGCAGGCCAAGGTCGCCGGGCCGAACATGCTGATCTACGCCGCCACCAAGGGCGCGATCGCGAGCCTGACCATCGGCCTGTCGAACCTGCTGGCGCCGCAGGGCATCCGGGTGAACTGCGTCGCCCCCGGGCCGGTCTGGACGCCGATCCAGCCGATCGTGAAGAGCCCGGAGCAGATGGAGCAGCTCGGCGCGCAGACGCCGCTCGGCCGCGCCGGTCAGCCCGCGGAACTCGCGCCGGCCTACGTGCTGCTCGCCTCACGCGAGGGCAGCTACATGTCCGGGGCGCTGGTGCCGGTCACCGGCGGCATGCCGATGCTCTGATCCCGAACCCGTCGCCGCTCTCGGCGGGGGCACAACGCCGTCGTCCCGAGCGCAGCGACGTGCCCCGGACCCGCGGGACATCCGCCGGGCGTGGCGCTGCCGGGTCGCTTCGCCGACGCCGGTCATCGCCGCACGGATGTTCGGGCAGACCCTCGACGGGGCGCGCGCGATCCATCAGACGGTGAGGGCGGATCGGTTCACAACGGCGGGACGGCCCGGAAGGCCGCCCGGGTCCGGCGCGCGGTGATGGCACCGCCGCGGACCCGAACGCTGACCCGCGCCATCCGGGCGCCGCCGATCCCGACGGAGACGACCATGAGCGACGCCCAGGCCCGGACCGCGCTGGTGACGGGGGCCGCCCGCGGCATCGGCCTCGCCACCGCGACCCGCTTCCTCGCCGACGGCTGGAACGTCGCCCTTCTCGACATCGACGGCCCGGGCGCGGCGGCGGCGGCCGAGCGGCTCGGCCGTCCGGAAGCCACGCTCGCGGTGACGGCCGACGTCTCCGACCCCGAGGCGGTGGCGGCGGCGATCCAGCAGGTCGCCGATCGGTTCGGCCGCCTCGACGCCCTGGTCAACAATGCCGGCATCGCGATCTTCAAGCCGCTGACCGAGACCACCTTCGCCGACTGGTCGCGGGTGCTCGCCGTCAACCTGTCCGGCCCGTTCCTGTGCACGCAGGCGGCCCTCCCGCTCCTGTCCGAGCGCGGCGGCGCCATCGTGAACATCACCTCGATCTCGGGCCTGCGCGCCTCGACGCTCCGGACCGCCTACGGCACCAGCAAGGCGGGGCTCGCGCAGCTCACCAAGCAGCAGGCCGCCGAGCTGGCGCAGTACGGGATCCGCGTGAACGCCGTCGCGCCCGGTCCGGTGGACACCGCTATGGCCAAGGCGGTGCACAGCCCCGAGATCCGGGCGGATTACCACGACGCCGTCCCGCTCGGCCGGTACGGGCTGGAGACGGAGCTCGCGGAGGCGATCGTGTTCCTCTGCTCGGAGCGCGCCTCCTACATCACCGGTCAGCAACTCGCCGTCGACGGCGGCTTCGAGTCGACGGGAATCGGCCTCAAGACGCTGCGCGGCGCGCGCAACATCTGAACGCGTCGGCCCGATCCGCAGGGTTCGGACAGGGTTCGGACAGGGTTCGTTAACCCTGCCGCCGTAGCCCGGAGGCTTGGTCAACAGGCGCGGGCACCATGCCGAGACTCGGCTCCATGATCGTCGACGGTCTAGCGTTCGTCCTCGTGGCGATCGCCCTCGCGGCGGTCGTCGCCGGCTACGAGCGGAACCTGCCGGATCCGTCCGCGTCCCCCGCGCTGGTCGCCGCGGGCGCCCCCGTCTGGACCGACCCCGAGACGACGGGCTCGATCGCGCCGGCCGCGGGCCCAGGCGCCCGCTGGGCGGACGCGCGGCCCGCGTTCGCGGCGCCGGATGCGGATCGCGCCGCCGGCGGAACCTGGGTGAGCCCGCCCCGCCGCTGAGGCGCCGCGGGGCGGCTCAGCGGGGCTCCCGCCGCGATCACAACTGATCGTTAACTATGGTTGCCGAACCTTCCACCGCACAGCGAAGCGGAGAGGCACCCATGGCGCGCGACGGTAACCGACCCCACCCGAGCGCCCTGGCGCGGTATCCGGTTCCGATCGAGCTGATCTCGGCCCTGTTCCGCGCCGACGACGCGGAGCGCGACCGGCTGCTCGCGCCGATGCCGGCCTACGGCCGCGCCCGGATCGCCGCCTACTGCGCCGAGCACGCGCGGCTCGAGGCGCTCGGCCTGAAGGTCGCGCGCTCCTGCGACGAGGCCACGCTGGTCAGGGCTGCGGGCGAAACGGTCGGCGCCGACCTCTTCGCGCGCTCGCGGGCGCCCGCGCCGGCGCCGATCCAGCTCCAGGCCGCCTGACCGACCCGCCGCGCGGAGGCCCCGCGGGCCGAGAGTGTCGGCTCGATGAATGCCCGAGCCTGTCCGGGTTCACAGCGGCCGGCGCATCCTCCTGTCATCGGCCCGGTGCGTCCGGGCCGCAGGTTCAGGAGATCGTGTCATGATGCGCGCCAAGGTGCTCGGCCTCGTCGCGGTGGCCGCCGCGGCTCTCGCGACCGCCACGACGGCCAACGCGGCGCCGTTCGGCTACGGGCCGCCCGACGCCGGATCGGTGATCGAGCGCGTGGCCGGAGGCTGCGGTCCGGGCTTCCATCCCAATCCCTGGGGCCATTGCCGGCCGAACGATCGCGGCTGGGGCTGGGGCGGACCGCGGGGACCCTACGGCGGCCGGCCCGGCTACGGCGGCTACGACCGCGGCTACGGCGGCTACGGCGGCTACGAGGGCCCGCGCCGGTCCTACGGCGGCTGGTGATCGGCGTCGGCGACCCAAGTTCGGGTCGCCGCGTCCAGAGCTCGGCCCGCCGCGCGCGATCCGGATCCGCGGCCGGCCGGTGCCGGGTCAGTGCTCGGGCACCGCGTTGTCCCCCTGGAACGGACAAACCCATATTCACGACGGCATAGAGCCGTATTAATCTCTTTCGGGACGCAACATAGTGTCCCGGAGATTCTTCGTCATGAGTCGCTATGTATTTGCATCCCTGGTGATCGCCGGCCTGGTGGCCGGCGCCTCGCCGGCCGCCGCGCTCTCCGCGAAGGATTGCTCGGTCAAGTATCAGGCCGCCAAGCAGGCCGGCACGCTCAACGGCCAGAAGTGGAACGACTTCCGCAAGGCCGAGTGCGGTGCGGCGGCCGACAACGCCCCGACGACCGCGCCGAACCCTGTCTCGCCGACCGCGACGACGGCTCCGGCCGCGCCGCCAGCCGCCCCGCGCGCCGGGACGACGTCCGCCGCCGCGGCGTCGGCCACGTTCCCCCGCGCCGTCGATCCGAAATACGCCAAGGAATCGGCCGGCAAGGCCCGGATGCACACCTGCCTCGACAGCTACAACGCCGCGAAGGCCGCTGGCACGCTGGGCGGCATGAAGTGGATCGAGAAGGGCGGCGGCTACTACTCGGCCTGCAACCGGCAGCTCAAGGGCTGAGCGGCGGCGCTCCGGGGCGCCGGAGACGGGCGGCCCGAGACCTGCGCAGGCGGATCTGGATCCCGGACACCGCCGCGCGGTCCCGGGATGCGGCCTTGAAACGGCTGCGCTGACGCAGCCCAGATATCCGCGTCACTCGGGTCGGGCAGGCCGACCCGGGTGACGGTGCAGGACCTCCGGCTCCCAGGCGGTCCTAGAAGGGGATGTCGTCGTCGAGGTCGTAGCCGCCGCGGCTGCCACCGCCACCGCCGCCACCCGAGGAAGCCGGGGCCGGACGCCGCTCGCCGCCCTGGGCCCGACCGCCGCCGAAATCGCCGCCGCGATCACCGCCCCGGCCACCGCCGAAGTCGCCACCGCGGCTGATCTGGCCGCCGCCCTCGTCCTCGCCGGCGAAGTCGCCGCCCCCGCCGCCGCGCCCGTCGAGGATCGTCATCTCGCCGCGGAAGCGCTGGAGCACCACCTCGGTCGTGTACTTCTCGACGCCGGAATTGTCGGTCCACTTCCGGGTCTGGAGCTGGCCCTCGATGTAGACCTTCGAGCCCTTGCGCAGGTACTGCTCGGCCACCCGGGCGAGGTTGTCGTTGTAGATCACGACCGAGTGCCACTCGGTCTTCTCCTTGCGCTCGCCGGTCGCCTTGTCCTTCCACGATTCCGACGTCGCGAGCCGCAGATTGCAGACCGGGTCGCCCGAACCGAGGCGGCGCATCTCGGGATCGCGCCCGAGATTGCCCACCAGAATCACCTTGTTGACGCTGCCCGCCATCGCTCTCTCCTAATCGTACGGATCTCACAGGGCACCAGCCCGGCGGCGCGCGAACCATGCGCCCGGGCCTCCGGAGCGGCAACTGGCGGGGCGGGCTTGTGCCCGCTTTCCGCAGCGCCGACGGATCGATTTGTTCTATATCCGTTCCGTTTCGGCAGCAAGCCGCTCTCAGGTGACGCGGACGACGAGCTTGCCGAAATTCCGACCTTTCAACAGGCCGATGAACGCCTCCGGGGCGTTCTCCAGCCCCTCGACCACATCCTCGCGGTAGCGGACGCGCCCGTCCTGGATCCAGCCAGCGACTTCCTTGCGGAACGTGTCCGCCTGCTCGGCGAAGTCCCAGACGATGAAGCCCTGGATGTGCAGCCGGTTGGTCAGGACCGCGCGCATCAGGCCGGGCAGGCGGTCCGGGCCCGGGGGCACCTCGGTGGCGTTGTAGGCGGAGACGAGGCCGCAGACCGGGATCCGCGCGAACGGGTTGAGCAGCGGCAGCACGGCGGCGAAGACCGCGCCGCCGACATTCTCGAAGTACACGTCGATGCCCTTCGGGCAGGCGGCCGCCAGCGCGCCCGGCAGGTCGGACCCGCGGTGGTCGATGGCGGCGTCGAAGCCGAGCTCCTCGGTGAGGTAGCGGCACTTCTCGGGGCCGCCGGCGATCCCGACGGCGCGGGCGCCGTGGATCTTGGCGATCTGGCCGACCAGGGAGCCCACGGGGCCGGCGGCGGCGGCCACCACGACGGTCTCGCCGAACTTCGGCCGGCCGATGTTGAGGAGGCCGGTATAGGCGGTCATGCCCGGCATCCCGAGCACGCCCAGCGCCGTCGAGGGCGGGGCAGCATCGGGGTCGACCTTGCGCGAGCCCTTGGCGTCGGTGACGAAGTAGTCCTGCCAGCCCGCGAAGGCCGTCAGCAGGTCGCCCACGGCGTGATCCGGGTGGTTGGAGGCGACCACCTCGCCGACCGTCTCGGCGGTGATCGGCGCGCCGATCTCGACGGGCGCCGCGTAGGACTTCGCGTCGCTCATCCGGCCGCGCATGTAGGGGTCCAGCGACAGCCAGCGGGTGCGCAGGAGGACCTGTCCGGGTCCGGGCTGCGGAACCGGCACCTCCTCCAGGCGGAAATTCTCGGGCCGCGGCTCGCCGTGCGGGCGCGAGGCCAGGACGATGCGGCGGTTCAGGGCGGTGGTCATTCCGGACTCCGGGACACGGGCTTCCGCCCCGATCTGGGGCGCCGGGCCCGCGAGGCAAACGCGCCGCCGCGATCGCGCGGCCGAGTCGCGCGTTGTCCCGACTCGAGAGCGCGGAGCGGCGGCATGCGGGAGACGGCACTGGGATTCGGGCTGGCAGGCATAGCAGGCATGGCAGCCCTGGCGGCGGGGGCCGCCCTGGCCGGCCCCCTCGACGGCTATCGCGACCGGGCGCGGGTGCTGGTGCTGTCGGCGCCCGAGGCCGGGGACGCGCAGCTCCGGGCGCAGCGGGCGGCGCTGGCCTCGGTCCGCACCGGCGTCGCCGAGCGCGACCTCGTGGTGCTCGAAGCGGTCGGCGCGGGGGCCGAGGCGCGGGCCCTGCGCGAGCGCCTCGGCCTGCCCGCGGACAGCTTCCGCGCGGTCCTGGTCGGCAAGGACGGGGGCGCCAAGATCAACGAAGCGGCGCCGATCGCGCCGCAGAGACTGTTCGCCACCATCGACGCGATGCCGATGCGCCGCAGCGAGATGCGCGAGCGCCGCTAGGGCCCGATCCCCTGTGAACGGCGGGGCCGCGGACACCATCGGTTAAGCCTACCGGCCTATCACCGAAACGTGTCGACGGCCGCGCACCGGCCGTCCGTTGAGGCCCGCCAGGACGCTCGGACGAGACGCTCGAATCGATGACCCGACAACAAGTCGCCACCGCCATCCGCCGCCTCGTCGACCTGCAGGTCGAGGATATCGAGCGCGCGGTCCGCGACGGCCACAAGACCATCGCGCTGAACGAGCTGGCGGATCTGAACCGCCAGCTCAAGGCCTTCGCGGCCGCCCTCAGGAAGGCGCCGGCCCGCATCTGAGCCGGATTCCCGCGCTACCAGCGCGGCCCGCCCCAGCGACGGGGCGGGATGTCCTCCGGGGGCGGAGGCGGCGGCGGCCCGCGGTCGACGACCGGCTCGTCGCAGACCCGTACCCGTCGCAGCACCGGCTCCCCGTCCGGACCGAAGCGCCGCCGCACGAATTCCCGGCACGCCTCCGGGGACGCCTCGGGGGACGCCTCCGGGGGCGCCAACGTGAAGCGGGGGCCGCGGATTTCGGGTTCGGGCCGCGGTCCCGGAGGGGGCGGGGGCGGCGGTGGCCGGCGCTCCGGCTCGTCGTCCTGGGCGGCCCCGCCGTAGCCGTGCGGCGGGTAGGGGCCGTCGAAATCGGCGGCCAGGGCCGGGCCGGCGGCGAGGAGCAGGGCGCAGAAACCGGTTCGTATGAGGAGACGACGAGCGGGCACGGTGGCCTCGGCGTGAGCGGGCGCGCGGGGATCGCGGCCATCATCGCCGGAGGGTGCGACCCGGTGCCTGAACCGCCTCCGAGCCGGGGTGTCGGCCGCCGTTCAGGCGGCTACTTCTGCATCGCGTTCACTTCGCACTGGGCGTAGTCCGCGCTCGCCTTCACGTAGGCATTGAGCTTCTGCAGGTAGGCCTCGGCGATCGGCCGGAAGGCCTGCGCCTGCAGGTTATAGGCCTTGATCGCGTCGTTGTAGCTGTAGGCCTCCCAGCCCGGGCAGCCCTCCTTGGCGTCGAGGCAGGCGGGCTTCGGCGGCAGCTCCGGCTTGGCCGGGCGGGCGGACGCCGGCGGCGGCGCGGGCGGCGTGCAGGCCGCGGCTGCCGGCGCGGCGGCG